>JAHILF010000125.1 GCA_018897105.1 Pseudomonadota bacterium | reverse complement strand
GCGGAGCGAAGGGCAGCTTTCAGTATTTCCTGCAGGCGGGTGAAGAGCGGTTGGGTGGGGTCCATCCGGTCCAGAGCCAGTTCCGCATGGCCGATGATCACTCCCAGCATGTTGTTGAAGTCATGGGCCACGCCGCCTGCCAGGCGGCCGACGGATTCCATTTTCTGGGCCTGGTGCAGCTGGGACTCCAGGGAGAGTCTCTCGGTGATGTCCTCGACAATCTCGATCGCCGCCGTAACCTGGCCAGAGGGGTTGAGAATTGGAGAAGAAACGATGCGGTAATTGCGTATGACACCTGCCTGCGGCGTTTGCGATGTGGCTTCGTGGACCAGGCCATCCTGCAGTGTCTTGCTGGTCGGGCAGTAGTCGCACACCTCCTCCCGCGGCGGGTCGTTGAAGGCGCGGTAACAGATGGGGTGTTGCCTGGAATCGATGGAAGGAAACCACTCGTGCATCCGCTGGTTCAGTTCGAGAATCTCCATTTCGGGGCTGATGAGGGCCACGCCAATGCCGATGTTGTCCAAGATGCTGCGCGTCTTGGCCTCACTCTCTTTCAGTGCTGCCTCTACCCGATTGCGCTCGATACGGGCACGCAAAACCATAATACCGAATGCCAGGTTATCTGACAGCTCCTCCAGAAGCCGCACTTCGTTCGAAGTGAAGGCATTGGCTTCCGTGGAATAAATATTGAGAGCACCAAATATATTGGCGTTTTCATCTTTGAGGGGGAGGGCGATGCCGGAGCAATAGCCGCGCTGCAGGGCTTCGTCGCGCCAGGGAGTGGCTTTGGGAACGGTGGTAAAATCCTGGATACAAACGCTCTCCGCATTGCGAATGGCGATGCCGCTGGGGCTGCTTCCAAGCTCCGCATTGGTCCAGGAGAGATGGCTCTGTTCAAGGCTCCCATCCGTAATTCCGGCCCAGGCCACAGGGCGTATGGTTTGGGCCTCATCGCTTTTGGTATACCCTACCCAGGCCATGCTATAGCCAGCCTCGTCGCAAACGATTTGGCAGATGTCATTGAGCAGCATCTGTTCATCTTGGGCTCGCATCAGGGTCAGGTTGCAGTTACTGATGGCCTGCAGTTCCCGGTTTAAACGGCGCAGGGATTCTTCCGCCTGCTTCCTCTTGGTGATGTCGGTGAGCATCCCAAAGGATCCCTGGAAATGATGTGCTTCATCAAAAATGGGGGTGGAGGAAACAAGCGTCCAGACAATCCGCCCGTTTTTACTGAGGAAGCTGCGTTCATAGTTCTCTGACAGGCCCTGGCGACGGAGCTCCATTTTTTCCAGATGATCGGGAATATCCTCCATCAACATGAAGTCGGTTACCGGCCGGTCATTCATCTCTTCCTGGGAATAGCCGAGCAGTTCGGTCAATTTGGTATTGACAAGGGTGGTCTTGGCCTTCGGCCCGAGCACCCAAATCCCCTCGTTGGCCGTGTCCACGATGCAGCGGTACTTTGCCTCACTTTCCCGCAACGCTCCAAGCGTCTGTAAATACATGTCTATTTGCTGCTGGAGGCGTTGGTTTGTCTGTTCCAGCTCCATGGAACGTTCTTTTACTTTCTCCTCCAACGTATCGCGGGCAGCCTCAAGTTCCGTATTACGTATTTCCAGATCTATCTGCGCTTGTTGTAAGGCAAGATGTGTATTGACCCGCGCGAGGGCCTCCGCAGAGCGAATTGGTTTATTGATAAAATCGACACCACCGACTTGAAATGCTTTCACCTTCTCTTCTTCACTTTCCAGGGCGCTGAAAAAAATGATGGGAATGGAGCGGGTTTTGTTATCATTTTTCAGGTCTCGGCATACCTCGTAACCATCCATGCCCGGCATCTTGATATCCAGTAAAATCAAGGCAGGCGGTTGAATTTTTGCACTACGAATTGCCAACTCACCGTCGCTGGCCAACCGCACCCGGTAGCCCGCACCGCCGAGGATGCCCGCCATGAGCCTGAGGCTGGCGGGATTGTCGTCAACGATAAGAATTTCTTTAGGGACCGGACACGCAGAATTTTTCATACAGCTCACTTTTTCGCAAAGCTGTCAAGGAGATCAAGCAGCTCTTTATATAGCAGATTTTCCGCCATTTTGCGTAGGCTTTCAGCCAATTCATGATCTATCCCATCGATGCGATTTATCACACCCAGAATACGCGTAGCATCCAGCAGTTCCACAGCTTCTAACAGTGAATCCGTAAGATTCTCAGGCAATTTGTGTAATTGTTCGGCGGTCACCTCGCATGATTTTCTTTCTACGGTTGGCGAATCATCATCGGCATACCGGAAACGGATGCCGAGATGTTTGGCCAGTGCATCAAATATTTCCCATTCCCTATACGGCTTGCGAATAAAATCGTCGAAGCCTGACGTTAATATCTCGCGTCGCTCGTCTTCAAGGGCATGAGCAGTGAGGGCAATGATTTTGGTGCATGCACCTGCTTCGGTTGATCGAATGCGCTGCGTCGCTTCGAGTCCGTCCATGACCGGCATACGCACATCCATCCAGACCAAATCGGGTCGCCATTGCTCGAATATTTCGACTGCCTTCAGTCCATTAATAGCTTCTTTCACGTCAAAACCTAATGGTTCAAGCAACTTGCATAAGAGCAACCGGCTTTCCGGATGATCTTCAACGATAAGGAGGCGGCGGTGCGGTTGTCCTTCTTCAATTCCGATAACAGGACGGTGCCGATGCACGGTTGGCGTATATGTAAGAGGTGCTACTGTTAATGGAATTTCAAAGGAAAACACTGATCCCATACCGACCTCACTGGTAACGCTCAACTGCCCGCCCATGAGTTCGACATACTGCTTGCATATCGTCAGTCCCAGCCCGGTTCCAGGTTCCGCCGCCGGCTTGTTCGTCAGTTGCTCGAAGGGCTGGAAGATGCGATCCAGGTTGTCTGCCTCAATGCCGGGGCCGCTGTCCTGCACTTCGAATCGTATTTGCGCTGATAGCGGCGGCTCATATTTTGTGATCCCTGCCCGGAGTACCACACCGCCGGTTTTCGTATATTTGACGGCGTTCCCGACGAGGTTGATCAAGACCTGACGGAGCTTGCCCGCGTCAAGGTCGACATGACGAGGTAAATCCGCAGATTGCTCAACGATTAAGCTAAGTCCCTTCTCGTTCGCTTTAACGTGCATCAGAGATTGAATCTCCGCCAGTATCTGATGCAAATCAGTGGCAGACATTTCCAGCAGCACTCGACCGGACTCAATCTTTGAGATATCCAATATGTTATTGATCAGATTGAGAAGGTGCTCTCCGCTTTGGGTGATAATGTTCAGACTCTCAAGCTGCTGTGTGGTAACACCCTGATCAACTTTCATCAGTTGCGTGAATCCGAGCACTGCATTAAGAGGCGTTCGTAATTCATGGCTCATATGGGCCAGAAAAACACTTTTAGCCCTGTTGGCGGCCTCAGCAAATTCTTTGGCGGCCCTGAGTTCCGCCGTGCGTTCCTCAACCTTAACCTCTAAAGTAGCATGTGCCTTCTGCAGCTCCTCCTGAGCCTCTATTTCCTTGAGTCTCTTGTAGCCCATGTCCGCCAGAAACTGGGCTAGCATGACGAGAAATTTCATAATAACGTCAAGTCTTTCAGAGGTGATTACCGGAACTTTGGCGAGTGCTTTGAGATAGGCCTCTTCATCGAAGCCGAATGTATGGGCCTGTTTACGAAAGAACTCTATGTCGGGTTTCTCCAGCAAAAGCTGGCCGGTCATTATGTGGGCAATATGCTGTTCTGCCACAATGATTGGGCTGGCCGCGTCCGTGAGTCCGTGGGCACACCTGTAGCTAACGTAGGTTTTGCCGCTGTTCAGATGCTGGGCGATATAAGTGTCACTCTCTCGGCATTTTTCCGCGGTCAAGGGATTGACTCGATGGAATTTTGTACAGATGTCAAGCCAGCCGTTGGCTGTCCAGACAAAGCCATCCCCGTCGATAATTCCGGTGGGTATCTTCGTTACGGCATAATAGCCGTCCATCAGCTCCTGGGTTTTCTCCACGTCAAACAGATCAGGAAATTTAAGCCTATTTTTTGTATTCATATTGTTATTTCCCATGATCCTGTTATCAGTTTGTGGCTGCACAGGGCAACAGTTTTGTCTCTATAAATAGATACCATCCAATATCGCCAGGATTTCGGGAGTCTGGCTTTTTCTCGAAAACGGCATTCAGATGAAACACGCTCCTTCCTCCAAGCTGAGGAGGTGATGGTGGTAGGTAGTCGGTTTTTGGGGGGCTGAAAAAGTAGCCTTTCAAATAGTTCCATCTGACCAACGCCTAAAAACTACCTTGTAACAGTAACTTTCGCCATTCCTTTTCTACCGGCACCAATTAGTGCCTTACTCCATGAAAACCGCAATAAAAAACAAGAAATCCTGAGATAAATATGAAATCAGAAGCTTGTACTCTCCTCCAAGGCACTTATCCCCCACAAGGGGGGACTATACAGAGTACTCCCTTGTGGGGTGTTAGGATGTAGAAATTTATACAATCTGCATGATGCCTTGACACAAACGATAATCAACTCTCCGTGTTCAGCGCGAAGCTGCATTGAAATTTGCACGAGAGGGTGAAGTGCCAGGGCCACCAAGCTCGACCGAATCCGATCCAGCCCCTGACTTGTTCCATTCACCTCATTTGCCCTCCAGTGCCTCGCGCACCTTGGCGGCCAGGTCCTGCCTTGAAAACGGTTTTTGAATGAAATTGATACCATCGTCCAGTACGCCTTGTTGCGCGATGACGTTGCTCGTATAGCCGGACATGAACAGGCTCTTGAGTCCCGGGTAAAGAGAGATGAGCATTTTCGCCAGATCCCGGCCGTTCATGTCGGGCATGACCACGTCGGTCAGGAGCAGGTTGATCTCGCCGGCATGCTCCTTGGCAAGACGGATGGCCTCTTTCGGTGTCGAGGCGGCCAGCACCCTATATCCCAAATTTTCCAGCATGAACCGCGTAATCCTCAGGATCGCGGCCTCGTCTTCCACCAGCAGGATGGTTTCGTCACCCTGCGCGTCAGGAGCCGCCGGGCTTTCCTTGCGCATCTGCCCGGTTTTGGAGGCATGCCGGGGCAGGTAGATCTTGAATATCGAGCCTTGCCCCGGTTCGCTGTAAACGTTGATGAAACCATTGTTCTGCTTGACAACGCCATAGACCGTGGCCAGCCCGAGACCGGTGCCTTTGCCTATCCCCTTGGTGGTGAAAAACGGTTCGAAAATCTTGTCCAGGGTTTCCTTATCCATCCCTTGGCCGTCGTCACTGACAGCCAGCATGACAAAATCGCCCGGCTGAAACTCTGCGTGGTCGGCGCAGTAAGCCTCATCAAAGGTCACCGTATGGGTTTCGATGGTGACCTTGCCCACGCCGGTGATGGCATCGCGGGCATTGACGCACAGATTGGCCAGGATCTGATCAATCTGGGAGGGGTCTATTTTGATCGACCACAAGCCCGAGTCCGGCAGCCAAACAAGATCGATGTCCTCGCCGATCAAACGCCGCAGCATTTTGAGCATCCCTTCCACGGCTTCGTTCAGGTCGAGCACCTTGGGAGCGACGGTCTGCTTGCGGGCAAAGGCCAGCAGTTGCCGAGTCAGGGCAGCGGAGCGAAGGGCAGCTTTCAGTATTTCCTGCAGGCGGGTGAAGAGCGGTTGGGTGGGGTCCATCCGGTCCAGAGCCAGTTCCGCATGGCCGATGATCGCCCCCAGCATGTTGTTGAAGTCATGGGCCACGCCGCCGGCCAGGCGGCCGACGGATTCCATTTTCTGGGCCTGGCGCAGCTGGGACTCCAGGGAGAGTCTCTCGGTGATGTCCTCCACCAATTCTACCGCCGCCGTCACCTGGCCAGAGGAGTTGAGGATAGGGGAAGAAACGACGCGATAATTGCGTGTGCCTCTTGCCTGGGGCGTTTGCGTTGTTGCTTCGTGGACCAGGCCATCCTGCAGTGTCTTGCGGGTCGGGCAGTAGTCGCACATCTCCTGCCGCGGCGGGTCGTTGAAGGCCCGGTAACAGATGGGGCGTTGCCCCGGATCGATGCCGGGAAACCACTCGTGCATCCGCCGGTTCAGTTCGAGAATCTCCATTTCGGGACTGATGAGGGACACGCCGATGCCGATGTTGTCCAGGATGCTGCGCGTCTTGGCCTCGCTCTCTTCCAGGGACCTCTCCGCCTGCTTGCGCTTCGTGATATCGATGAGCGAAACGAGGACTTTGGAAAGCGTTTCCTCGTAACCGCGACAAACGGAGAAATAGACGGTCACGTGCCGGGGCACGCCCGCGAGGGTCTTGACGATGGCGTCTCTGGTCATCTCCGTCGCTCCGTTCCACAGGCAGACCAGTTCCTGCCGGAACGTATCGAACGACTCCGGCGTAAACGTGTTGACCAGACTCGCCAACAATTCCTCCTTATTCGCCGCCGCGTGCAGCGCCAAAGCCGCCCGGTTCATATCAACGATCTTTACCAAATCTGCACACCGTCGGATGGTTTCGGGATACTGGGTAAAATAGGCTTCGATGTCGGCGATCCCCTTCTTTTTCAGGTCATCCAAAAAGGTCTTTACTCCAGAAAAATCCTCCTCCCAGATTGAGACCGGCGAATTCTCGAACACCATCCAATATCGTCGCTCGCTCTCTTGCAAATTTCGATGCGCCAATAAACTGGCCATGGCATCGCCCAGTCGCCTGCCGATCTCCTGAAAAAGTCTCTTCTCATCCTGGGTCCAGAGCCGCGGGTAGGAGCACTGGTGCATGCCGATCAGCCAAGGCTTATCAACCTTTGGATATACAGTCATGGCAATCTGGGACTTTTCCTGGAAACGCTCCGGCACCTCGCCCACCAGTGGCTGATCAGATCCCGGACCAAATGTCACAGGACCGCTTGCTGCCCTCATTGTCCGGAACACTTTGACGACATGGGGATCCATGTGTACCTCAACCCCCATCTCAAGGGCGCCGGGATATTCCGGGCGGGTGCGCTCCATCGGCACTCGCCACGAGGCAGCCTCCGGATCGCACGGATAGCAAAGCCATGCCCGGTCGCAATCGAAGATCGAAAGCATTTCCTCGAGAACGTTGCCCATGACCTGATCGAGATCATTGGCCCCCTGCATGGCCCGGTTGACCCGATCCATGCTTTCAAAGAAACGCAGATTAGCCAGACGATCTTTTTCCGCCCGTTTGCGCTCGGTGATGTCCTGGAGCGCAAAGACGACGATTTCGACGTCACCCGCCTCATTCAGGAGCGGCGCGCCATTGATCGACAGGAGAACGCGACGCCCATCAGGCCATGCAATCGTATGTTGCACATCATAGACGGACTGCCGCGTGGCAACCACCTGCCGGAACGGGAGTTCTTGATCAGGGAAGGGATCTCCTGCAAAATCTGTAATGCGCCAATCCGGGGCGTTATACGTCCGTTGGGTGATTTCATCTTTGGTCAACCCCAGGATATTGATTGCCTGTGTATTAGCAAAGGTGATCTGTCCATTGACATCAACGGTCATGATCCCGATCGGGCTGGTTTCCGTGATGTTGGCGATCAACGTGCGTTCGCGTTTTAGTGCCGCCTCCGCTTGCACGCGTTCAGCAAGCTCCTGCTGAAGCCGCTCTTTGGCGATCATCAGTTCTGCGGTCCGCTCAGCGACCTTGTGCTCCAGATGTTCGGTCAGTTCCCGGAGACGCAGGTGGGTTCGTACCCTGGCCAGCACTTCCTCCGGCTGAAACGGCTTGGTAATGTAGTCCACCGCACCTTCCTGAAACCCCCTCACCTTATCGCGTTCATCTTCCAGGATACTAATGAAAATGATGGGAATGGAACGGGTCCTCTCATCGGCTTTGAGCCGACGGCAGACCTCGTAACCGTCCATCCCCGGCATCCGGATATCCAGCAAAATGAGGTCGGGAAGAATTATCCGGACAAACTCCAAAGCCAGTTTGCCGTCGGAGGCGGGATGAACGATATAGCCATGCTCCGTCAGCAGATTCGTCAAAAGCTGAAGATTGGCGGTGGCATCATCCACCACCAAGATTCTCTCGAAGTGGGCAGGATTCATTTCTTTATGCATGTCTCGTCCTCTGGACCGGTTTCACCGAGGGTGGCGCGGACCATCCACAGCATCCGGCCGAATTGAAGGTCCCTGGCCACAGCCGCTAAAGCACCCGCCAGAGAAGGATGATGGGCGCGTATCTCTTCAATCGCGCGGCCCACCGCGCCGATATCGATCCGGCTAAGCGCCTGTTCCAGTGTATTCAGCAACTCATCGGGCAGCTCAACCAGGGCTGCGGCATTCAACTCCATCGCAACAGCAGCAGGAGTCGTCTCTTCCTCGTAGACAAAGCGCACGCCGAGATTTTTCGTCAAGGCCTCGAGTATCTCGACATCTTTATAGGGCTTGCGGATGAAATCATCACACCCCGCCGCCAGGATTTCGCGCCGGTCCTTTTCCAGGGCATGGGCGGTGATGGCGACGATCCTGGTTTGCGCGCCGGCATCGGTTGCCTTGATATGCCGGGTCGCTTCCAGCCCGTCCATAATCGGCATGCGGATGTCCATCCAGATCAGGTGGGGAGGCCACTGCTCGAATATGGCAACCGCCTCCTGCCCGTTGGCGGCGTCCCGGAGATCGAACCCGAACGGCTCGAGCAGCTTGTGAAGCAGCAGACGGTTGTCCGGCTGATCTTCAGCAATGAGCAGACGATAGCGCGGTTGCCCCTCTGCCATCCCGATAGCGCGACCGTGCGGCGGCGAAGCATACATCGTCTCAGGCGAGAGCACCGTTACCGGGATCTCGAAATAAAAGACCGAGCCTTTGCCCGGTTCGCCGGCAACACCGACCCGCCCGCCCATGAGTTCAACATACTGTTTGGATATGGCGAGCCCCAGGCCGGTCCCAGCCTCCGTGGGCGGTTGATCACCCAATTGCACAAAGGGGGCAAAGATACGTTCTCGGTCCTCCATGCGGATGCCGGGTCCGGTATCCTCAACCTCGAATCGCACGCACGCACGCCCGGCAGCCTCTTGTTGTGTCCCCATGGCCCGCAGCGTCACTCCGCCCTGTTTGGTAAACTTCATCGCATTTCCGATCAGATTGAACAGTACCTGCCGCAGCTTGCCTCCATCAACGGCAATATGCCGGGGAAGGTCCTGGGACTGCTCGAGAGTGAAGTTCAGTTCTTTCTCATGTGCGCGCACATACATCAACGACTTGATTTCCTGCACCAGTTGGTGCAGATCGAAAGGCGACTCTTCCAGTTCCACCCGCCCCGACTCGATCTTGGACATGTCCAGCACGTTATTGATCAGGTGCAGCAGGTGCTCGCCGCTGCGGGTAATGATGTTCAGATTTTCAAGCTGTTCCACCGTTGCATCCCGGGAATTCTTCATCACCTGCGAAAATCCCAGCACCGCGTTCAGGGGGGTGCGCAGCTCGTGGCTCATGCTCGCAAAAAAAACGCTTTTCACACGGTTGGCCGCTTCCGCTGCTTCTTTGGCCAGGCATAGTTCCTCGGCTGCCTGCTTTCGTGCCGTAATATCTTCGAGGATGATAATAACGCCGCCGAATACTTCTCTCATATCCAGTATTCGCGAAAGTGTGATATTGAAATATCGGGTTTCCTCCGGGTTTCGGATTTCCTCTTCGACGCTGACCGAGGAATCGCTGCCCGCGATGAAATTGTCGAGATCGTGCGCCAGCCACGGAAAAATTTCGATGATCGGTTTCCCCAAAAGAACTCCGGAATTCTCATCCGCTGTATCCTTATCCACCCGCGAATCCGCAGCCAGTGTCACGGTCTTCAGGTAGTATTGCGCGCCCTGGGTCCCCGAAACATCCAGCATGACCGATGCTGCCAAATTCAGGTCAACGATTCGGTTTTGTTCGTCTATGATAAACACAGGATTCGGGACGCCTTCGAAAATGGTCAGATATCTGTCCTTTTCCCTGGACATGGCCCGATTGCGGACCTGGAGTTCCTCTATCAGTTTGCTTTGATCCGTCTCTGCCCATTCCGCGCAGAAGGCGACCATCATGCGGTCGAACATGCGTGTGACGTATTTCAGGCATACAGCTTCATAATCCGCTTCGAATCCGCCATGCCTCACAAGATCCAGCCAGGCCTGTTTGTAATAGACCATCAGCGCATGAAACATCTCCAGACTGATGCCTCTTTCCCTGTGCCGGATCGCCGTATTCACCATGAAAGCGCAAAGCGGATCATGCCTGAAATCATCACCCTGCCTGAACTCGAAATCAGGATACCTGGTTTCCAGTCCCTTTATCAAGGCACCCGAAAGTCCTCTGACACATCTGCGCCACGCTTCTTCCACCGAGGCCCCATCCCCTATGTCGATAACTCTCCTGGCATGGTAAAGCAGCCTTTTCATCAGCCAGTCTTCATTGCTGCGCAACAGTTCCTTAAAGCGAGACATATCATTTGCCGAAGAATTCACGTTGACACCTCTCTTGCGAGTTCAGGGCCGGACCAGACCATCCGAATATTCGAGTAAGCCGCGGCCTTTGCCTTATTGCTACCACTGGACGTTTCATAAACCTACCATTATGCGATAACGCCAGCCTGCCCTCATCATATTTCTCATAGACGTCGGCGCCAATGGCTGGTCAGCCCTTGGCAGTTGGCGCTCTCTCTATTCCTGCTCCAATACCTGACGCACCTTGGAGGCCAGAGTCTTTATAGAGGAAGGAGTTCCTCGTGAGAATAGCCGGACAATTCAATTCCACGCGGGTTGACGGCAACATGCCGTCCATGGGCGTCTGCAATGAAGCTACCATCTGCGGCTTCCTCAAACAGAACACGAGAGAGCTCCCTGCCGTCGGAGGAATTCCAGAATGCTTCATCTCTGTCCTGTTTCCAGTTGTCACTCATTTGTGTTTTCCCTCAAAAACCAGATGAACGTGGGCAACAGTGCCCCGGGAAGCAGCAGAAAAACTCGTTGAGCCAACGGTCAAACCCAAAAGTCTCGGCCTTTTATAGCCACAACCACAGAGCACTAACTAATATCTGGCCCAGAAACCCATTGGCATTTTGAATCGGGCGAGTTGGCGAAAAATCAAGAATAACGATTTGATAACTAGACAAATAGCGTCTCCTTCTCTACCTCAGTGAGCAGGCCACTGATATAATGAGAAGAGAGAAAAAGATCTTATATAGAGCGGTGCCTGATTTAATTATACGTTGGAATCGATCTCCATTCAAACAACAATTTTGTGGCAATAAATGTGTACTTTCGGCAAGCCTGTGTAGCTTAGAAAAAACAAGCCTTGCTCGGAACATAAGAGCTGGGGAGAGAGGGGAACAGGGCGCTGGCGCAGCATCCTGCTCCATTAAGAAGGTAAGCTGCCTTGATGAACGTGCAGGT
>JAHILF010000124.1 GCA_018897105.1 Pseudomonadota bacterium | reverse complement strand
TGTCCAGAATCCCTCCAATTTGTTGAATTGGCGGGCCTAACTGCCGCCTATGGGTGTGTAGCGGAAAAAAAGGTTAAGCGTTTGCTTAAATTTCATGTGCTGGAAGACGCTTGGAAGGGTTTTCGGTCGGGCACTAAATAAGAATGAATGGCAATAAATTGCTGCCTGACTCCTGAATTTCTGATCCTTTCAGCTTGCGCTTATTGCAAGCGACTCCGTCATCAACTGAGGGTTAGAGCATATGACCATGTTGCGTTATCTGTTTTTGCTTGGCGGATTGATCTGCCTGTTTTCCCTGCTCCCTGCTGAGATATGGGCCGAAGGTCCCGGCCCTGCCCAGGAAAGCGCAGAAAAGCCGGGAACCCTGCAAGTGTTCCTGGCGCTTAAAAAGAACCCCGTGATTTTTCAGGAGGATGTGGAGTGTGAGGTGTTGTTGAAAAACAGCGGCGCATCCCAACTGATCATGAAATTTCCGGGGATTGACCGTTCCATGCCCATTGTCCGGGTCCGCTCTCTCACCACCGGTGACGCCCAACAGTATCAGCGGTCGGCAGATACCTCTCAGCGGTTTTTCAGCGATCTTACCCTGGCCGCCGGCGCAGTGCTGAAAAAAAGCTTTTCTCTCCGGGATATTGTTCCACTGTTGCGCCCGGATGAATACCAGATCACGGTGTTTTGGCGCTACGACAATGAAAACCGGACGGCCGAGTCAAACAGCGTGCGGCTGGTGGTGTTGCCCGGCAGTCCGGCGAATCTGCCGCCTTGATTACCCATGAACACCATTATCACGCAAAGACTGGCCGACGCCGCAGTGTTGCCTGCCGCCCATATGCCGCCTTTCCAAGGTACCCGACAATTTGATTTTTTGCCTGGCAACAACGCTTTGGTGATCAGCTTCTCCGGCCGGTTTTCCCCTGATTAATTCCTGCAGCCTGTCTTTTTGGTTTGCTGATATGACGCAAACCTCTTATTATTCTGTGGAGAGATACTATATTGAACAGCAAACCCTAATCCAGCGGGAAAGTTAACAGGCCGTTTGCCCATGAAAAACGGGCTGGCATCACCCGTTCAATCCAAAAAAAATCAGATGAGCAATTCCATTCGGACCGCATCACAAAAAAGCCGTTACGAAAGCCTGCTGCAGGCGCTTTCAACCACCGACACGCTGGGTATCTGCATTGTTGCCGATCCTGACGCCATTGCCAGCGCCCTGGCTTTGAAGAGACTGTTCTGGCGGAAAATAAAAAAAACAGTTATCTGCCGGGTGAACGCGATTAAGCGTTCCGATAACCTGGCAATGCTCAGATATCTGCATATCGCCATTCCCTACATCAAGCAGATTGACACCACCCAGGTGACAAAATGGGCTATTGTCGATTCCCAGCCGCACCACCATAAATCCCTGAGCAATATCGAATTCACTATTCTGATCGACCATCATCCTCCCTCTCCTGACCATGCTGTGCCTTTCACGGATATACGTGAGGAGTACGGGGCCAATGCCTCGATCATGATGGAATACCTGCGGGCTGCCAACATCACCCCCTCGGCAACATTGGCCACTGCTCTTTTTTACGGCATTAAGACTGATACCGATAATTTCGCCCGCTCTTCCTCAGCCGCTGATATCAAGGCGTTCCGCTATCTTTATAAGTACGTTAATCTTAATATTATCAAAAAAATAGAATCTTCTGAGATCAATAAGAAAAATGTCGCCGACTTCCGCAATGCCTTTGATGCCCTGCAGTTTATCGGCGATACGGTGTATATCCACATGGGCACGGTCAATGATGCCGACGCCCTGGTGATTATCGCCGACTTTTTCTTGAAAATGGTGGAAGCCACCTGGTGTATGGTGTCAGGGATTTACGGTCAGAAGGTCGTCATAATCATCAGAAATGCCGGTTTTCGCCTGGATGCCGGCAAGGTCGCCTCCCGCCTCTTCGGCAAGCTCGGTTCGGCCGGCGGCCATAGCAGCGCTGCGCGAGCGGAAATTCCCGTCGCTGTCTTTACCACTGAAATTGGCGACTTGTCGAAAGTCAGCGATTTCATCAAGGAGAAAATCAAAAAACGCTGATTCAAGGCTTGAAAACCAGCCGGTGGAGCGGCCGGATAACGACGTTGCCGGGGTGTGAAGCGGTCGCTGCTCCCAACAAGTACTCCCGGGTGATTATTTATGTTTCCCATTCGCGATGAAAATCCGTGTCTCCATACCTCCTTTGCCACCTATACCATTATCGGGCTCAACGTGATTTCCTGGATATGGCTGCAGGGGCTGGGGATGAATCCGAAGCTTACGATATCGATTTGTGAATTCGGTTTGATACCCGGTGAATTGCTGGGCCATCTCAAACCGGGCACAGAAATTTATCTGGGCAGCGGAATCGGCTGTATCGTCCAGAGTAAGGCCAATCTGTTTGCTCCCCTCACTTCCATGTTTATGCACGGCGGTTGGCTGCATATCATCTTCAACATGTGGTTTCTGGCCCTTTTCGGAGATAATGTCGAAGACGCCATGGGCTATGTAAGGTTTGTCATTTTTTATCTGCTTTGCGGCTTCGGCGCCGTGGCGGTGCAGTTATTCGCCAGCCCTGACAGCGGTCTGCCGATGATCGGGGCATCGGGCGCCATCGGCGGTGTGATGGGCGCTTATGCCCTGCTGTATCCGAAGGCCCCTGTCCATATGCTGATCTTTCTCGGCTTTTTTTTCTTCCGCGTTATTGTGCCGGCCTATTTCATGCTGGGATACTGGTTTCTGCTGCAGGTTGTCAGTGCCATGTCCACCATGGACAGCAAGGCGGGCGGTGTTGCCTTTGCGGCCCATGTGGGAGGTTTTCTCACCGGAATTGTCCTGGTGAAGCTTTTCTGCAACCCCCAGCGGCTGGCGGCAATAAACGCCAGAAAGGGAAGGGTGTCGAAACTGGTACAGAGAGTCCGCTGAGAAGCTGAGGATATCTTTTCCGGCACTGATCCGGGGCTGACGATCCGGTCCGAGGCAGCCGTGTAAAAGCAACCGGGGCAGGTGTCTGGGACACATGAATAGGAAAATGGCCAGCCTGACCCGGTTGCTTGACCTGCGGATGTGCAGATTCCGCTATGGCGATTTATGGTAAACTCAATTCGTTAAACAGATGAACAAGTTCACGGATATCCTCCTGGTCGGGATGCCCATTGGCCGCGGGCGCATCTGCGAGCCACGGAGGTTGAGGCTCTTTTTTGGCTGCCGCCTCCAGGACTTTTTCGTTTACCTGTCCGGGACACTCGTAAACAGCGGTGATTCGCGCCGGAGCAACCAGTTCCTTTGCCTTGCGCATGGCCTTGTGGGCGTGATCCGAGTTTTTTGCTGAACCATGGGTGGCAAATAAAAAGACTTCCTTTTCACCGATCCTTGGCAGAAATGCCTGGGTGGCGGCATCAGGCTCGCCGCCCTGCACCCAGAAACCAACGGCCACAAAATCATAGTCGGCCGGATTCGGATTATCGGCAATGGCAACGAGATCTTTCTCGCACTGCAGGGCGCCGAAGAGAGCATCGGCCAGTTTTTTTGTATTACCGGTCTTGCTTGAGTAAACAACGAGTGCTTTCATACTATAATCTCCTGTTTTGACAATTTGTCTGATTAGGCATTACTTCATCATTTTCTGCCCGTTGATCCCTCTAAGTCATTTAAAACCAACATCTTCGGTTAACCATGGCTAACGGGATAGCCGGTTGATCACCTTGATGCCTTTTTTATGTTAGGGGTTTATAGTAATCTATAAGCAGTGATAACCGACATGCAAGCCCCACAAAGTAGGGCCAGCGGCTTATTTTTTTTCAATTAAGGTAGGAAAGCAGGGGCAATCGGACTCTGCCAAGTCCGCTGAAGAACCCGGAAGTCTGCTGAAACATTTGACACGAAGAAAATCCAATTGTATTATGCAATTTCAAGATCAAATCATGAAATTGCATAATATATGATTCCACGAATACTGGCTGAATACGCCGCCGCCATTTTTACAAAGTATCCGGTGGTGACTGTCACCGGTCCGAGGCAATCGGGCAAAACGACCCTGGCCAGGGCCACCTTTGCGGATAAACCCTATGCCAATCTTGAAAATCCCGTTACCCGCCAATTTGCCCAGGAAGACCCGCTGGCCTTTCTGAATCAGTATCCGGAAGGCGCGGTTATTGATGAAATCCAGCGTGTTCCTGACCTGTTGTCCTATATCCAGGTCATTGTTGACGAGAGAGGCAAGAACTCTCTTTTTGTCCTGACCGGCTCGCAGCAGTTTGAATTAATGCGGGGAATCAGCCAGTCGCTGGCCGGTCGCACCGCTCTGCTGAAGCTCCTGCCGTTCAGTATCCCCGAACTTTCCGCAGGTTTTTCCCTTGATATTGATGAGATGCTGTTCAAGGGATTCTACCCCAGGATTTACGCTCAGGACCTTGCGCCTGCCCAGGCGTATGGGGACTATTTCGAAACCTATGTTGAGCGGGATCTCCGGCAACTGGTCAACGTTAAAGACCTGAGCGTCTTTCAGCGTTTTGTCAGGTTATGCGCCGGTCGTTGCGGACAGTTGCTCAATCTCAACGGTCTGGCCAATGATACCGGCATATCACAAAGTACGGCAAGGGAGTGGATGACCGTACTGGAGGCAAGCTATATCGTCTTTCTCCTGCAGCCATTTCATGCAAATATCGGCAAGCGGCTCATCAAATCACCGAAGATGTATTTTTATGATGTGGGCCTGGCCAGTTGGCTTTGCGGCATTGAGGAGGAAAAACAGGTAGCAACCCATCCTCTGCGCGGCAGCCTGTTTGAAAACATGGTGATCATGGAGGTTCTGAAGTATCGCTATAACCACGGAAAGCGCAATAATCTCTATTTTTACCGAGACAGCAACGGCAATGAAATTGATCTCATTTATACTAAAGGCAACGATATGCTCCCCATTGAGATCAAATCAGGCCAGACCATCACCCCGGCCTATTTCAGCGGTCTGAAAAAAATCTCTGCTCTTTTCCCCGACCAGCTTCCCTGGCCCGGTTTCCTGATCTATGGCGGCGAAACGGAACAAGCGCGGCAGGACATTAAGGTATTGCGAATTTTTTCCTTGCCAGAGCATCTGGATGAGATTGAGAGGCAGTAAAGCCGCCGTTATGGGCAGCATCAGACTTTGTTGAAGAACTCTTGTTTTTTTCTGGCGCAAAAATTCATATCGCGCCATTTTATTTAACGGTATGGCATGGTTGCATGGTATGTCTGCGAATCGAGCGGTGGGTGAAATGCTGGTCAGGAATATTGCGCTGAGATTGCTGTTAAATCTGGTTGACAGTAAATAAGTATTGTGTCCCCGGAATTGCGCTCGGGAGCAGATAAAGTGATATAGGCAGGGATATAGAGTTTGTTCCTGTGCTGGGGCCATTGGTGTCACGGGAACCGGCCACCGGCTGTTTTCGAGCCTTCAATCGGGAGACAAGGAATCGTCTTCGACGTGGTGGGAATTTTTTAAGGACCTCAAGGTTCGCGGCCTTGATGGAAAGCATGTTGTATTGTGGGTGTCATGGATGGCCTGGCAGGACTTGAGAAGGTATTCAGGGAGGAATTCCCGGATGTGCTAATGTTTTTGTTATTCCTTTATTAAATGAAAGATAAATCTCACACTTTTTCTCGCACCCTAGGAGTCTGTCGGACTTTAACGGGCATCGCATTGTAACTCGTTTATTTTCCGCAATTAAAGCTTTTTATTAAACATCAGCGGTAAAATGTAAAAGCATGAAATCAACATGTTATGAATTTTGCATTTTGAAAGTCCGACAGACTCCTAGAGCAGGGGAAATAGAAATGATATCCACAACAAACAAAAAAAGGACCAACAAGCTGATATCACTTGTAAGTCCTGTGTTTGCTTGGTGCCCCCGGCAGGAATCGGACCTGCGGCACCAGGATTAGGAATCCTGTGCTCTATCCACTGAGCTACGGGGGCAATCTGATTATTTCAACAAGCTAGACACTGCGAATGCCTAGTTTTTTTGCCTGATTTTAGAAATTGTGCCCATCGAGAGACTGAAGGTACTGGCGCTGCCTTTGGGCAGCTTGTTTCAGGCCTGATCATTGACGATGTTGCAGCGGTTGAAAACGCATCGTGTTTTGTGACCGGATATCATCATTGCCACTCTTTCAGGTATGCCTGAGCGGACCATATTTCGAACAGCTGTTCGTCTAAAATCGTGGAAAACTTTTACACTAATTCCCGCGTCACCGCAAGCTTTCTTCCATGTCTTGTAAAATCGTTTGAGCCTGTCATTGCCGTTCAGATTCAGGAAAACATAGGGCAAGAATTTTTTTGCAGATTTGCGTTTTTGCCATTGCTCGTGGAAGATTTCTTCAAGCTCATCATCAAGGTAAATTGTCCTGGCATCATCATTTTTGGTTTCGTCCGCTTCTCGGCGAACGATTCCGAGATGAGGCGGAATCGTGTTTTGTTGAGTTGCGTCAGATGGGCACTTGGCGAAGTGCTTTTACAATCGTCCTGCCGGCTTCGAAGGTCAGCAAAATTGCTGCATAAAAACTCTCTGAGTGATAATATTGGTTAGAATAGCGGCATATAATTTTCAGCCAGTTCAGGGTTAAGGTATTATTGCCAGAATTGTGCGATATGTTTACGGTTTACGGTTACCGGTTTCCGGCAAAGGATGTTTTATTTAGAAAATCTTCAATCCACCAACCGTAAACTGTAAACTCTTTTCGGCACTTGGTTCGGAGGGAATGGCCCATCGACGTTTCGCACGGGCGTGGAGCCCTGTTTTACTCATCCAGGAGGTTCGACCATGCGTTATATATTGATTGCGACCTGCCTTGCGACAATCCTTCTCGCGGGTCAGCATGCGATTGCGGCGGAACAGGCACAGAAGGCGGAAGCCACTAAAAGCAAGGCGGAGGTATTGGAACAGAACGCAGCGGCCGGGGGCAGCAAAGCACTCCCTTCTCCGTCCGAGATCATCACGAAATCTGAAGCGCAGGCGGTCGATCCAGTCGGCACAGAGCCCTTGGACGAAGCGATCACCTGTCTTTCTCGCACCATCTATTGGGAAACCAAGGGCGAGGAGGCTGCCAGTATGGAAGCAATCGCCAATGTTGTTATGAACCGGCTGGGAAAGAAGGGCTTTCCAAATACGATTTGTGAAGTTGTCAGGCAAGGCCGCGAGCAGGGTGCCTGCCAGTTCTCGTGGTGGTGCGACGGCCGTTCAGATGACGCGGAGGATGACAAATCCTACGGGATAGCCAAGGAAATAGCTCGAAAAGCTCTCAACCGGCAACTAACAGACCGAACCGGTGGCGCATTGTATTTCCACCATAGGGAAGTAACTGCCAGTTGGTCCGCGGAATACATCAAGACGGTCGAGATCGGCAAGCTTATCTTTTACAAGCCGCACGGCGGCACAGCAAAATAGTCTCCGTTGGTCGGTTGAGGCCGGACCACGCTTATTTTTCTACCAAAATGATCACGGTAATATCTCTTAATTTCATCTCTTTTATATCTTCCTTATAAAGCTCCCACGCCGGTCTTTGAATCTTGGCCCAAAGCTTGGAAGTGCTAAGATCTTTTTCCTCGTCAAAAAGAATGAATGCACATTGAGGACCTTTGGTGGGACCGCTGGGCATTTTGTATTCCGTACCGATGCCTTTATAAAAAGAGGCAACCATATCAAAAGCATCATCAGTGGTATAAACCTTTAACTCCGAACCCATATTTGCCTGTTTTGCCAACTCACTGGCATCATTGGTGGCCCTTTCATCCAGTTTAGCGCCCGGATACACCTTAAATTCTCCTGCAACTACAAATGATGAGACCGCAAGCACCAGAACAGCTACCAAAACAAAAAAGCATTTTTTTTGCATTTTGATTAAATCTCCTTTTTAATGTTAAAGTTTATAAGGGACTCGGAAAATACTAATATACCTGGATCGCGCCCGGATTTGGGTTAGATTTGGCTGCACCGATTGAGTAAAACCGCAAGCGTAGCAGGGCTACGTTGAGGATTTTGCGATTGAGGCGCAGCCAAAGGTGGCCCGAAGACGGGATGCGTGATGGTAAATTGGTATTTTCCGAGTCCCTAAGACCATTCCGGCTGATTTTTTCGTTCAGCCCTTGAGATTGCCACATCGTGATGCTGTCATGGTAAGCGCGTCACTTCAACATAGGCTACGGCATTATCCGTCAGCTCAGCCGGCAGGGTGCTTGCACCACCAGCCGGCGGGGGATAGTAATCCTTGGGAACAAGAAAGGCGGCAATGGTATTGGCCTGTTCATCGATTCCACCGGTTGTAATGTCACAGATCCAGTTGCCTTGGCAGTAGATATCGGTCAAGGGGCTAGCAAAAGAGGGTTTGGTCCACCAGCCTGTTCCAACCCGGATATAGACGGCCACTTTATAGTCTGCCGGGGGCACATGCCAGACCTGTCCCTGGAGATTATCGAAACTGCCGTAGGGCGGAACATAGGTGAATTCGATTTCCGGAGTGCCGAGCCCGCCGGGCATCTCCCGACAGGTCCAGTTGTCCTCTATCGTGATCCCTTTAAAGATGTCTTCCATGCATTCCTTTAAGTTGCCGTCCTTGTACCACATTCCCCAATGCGCCCCCTGGGGGCCTTCATAGAGAGCTTTCCAGCTTTCATCAAAGGCTTCGAAAATAAAATAGGAAACCTCTTCCGCCCGAGCCCAGGAAATGAAATTCAACAGAAAAAAACAGGAATTTTCCAAGCTGGGGACGGCCTCACCGATCTGGTCACCGGCGCTGGGCCAGCCAGTTTCCGAGACAACGACCTCCTTGCCGCCGGCCTTGGCAACCATTTCCTGGTGTTGAGCATGGATATGAGCAACGGCGTTATTTACATCTATTCCTTCCCAATAGGGATAATAGTTTGCAAAAATGAGATCGCAGGCAGACATCACAGCAGGGTGACTGAGGAGCACGCTGTATACCTCAGCCGTGGTGACCGGGACACCCGGCACTGCGTTTTTAAATTGATTGATATAGTCGAGCAACTGGCCTTCGGTGAGATAACCGACCAGCAAAACCTCGCTGCCGACGATAGCAATATCGACCTGGCCGTTTTGGGCGGCAGCAATCAGGTTCTGCATTTCCAGGGCATTTGCCGACAGGTCGCTACTAAGCCAGGCCCCTGCCGCTACTTTATGGTTGAACTCGCGGGCAATTCTCGCCGTCTCTTCCAGGCCATGGGTGGAACCAAAGGATC
>JAHILF010000123.1 GCA_018897105.1 Pseudomonadota bacterium | reverse complement strand
GACTGTTTTCAAAAAAATGAGCCATGTTTCCTTCCTTTTTAAAATAGAGTTGCTCAAGTGGAACAATATGGCTGAATTTAACACTAACATATTGAAATTACAAGTATTTATTGAGGAAAATTCCTTAAGTTAATGACATTGGTTTACGGATCAGTATTTTTCGGAAATTGACTGGGAAAACGAAATTACCGTAAACCGTAAACTGTAAACCGTGAACCGTCAACCTTGGCTCAATAAAAAAAGCTTCTTGTCCCTTTTGCTTCATTAAACCCTTGCAAGTTGGAACCGAATTGGTATTCTATCTGGTTTGTTATAAGACGCATGTTTTTTGGGTATTGACGAGCGACTGTCAGGACTCAGTCGGATATTTTTACCCTTCAGGGGCATGAATACCCTTAAAGGGCATAAATACCGAATCATCAATTTTTTATATACGGAGATACGACCATGGACTACCGGGCGACGCTTAATCTGCCCCAGACCAGTTTCAAGATGAAGGCCAACCTTGCGCAGAAGGAACCTGAGCTGTTAAAGATCTGGGAACAGGAGGGGCTCTACAACAAGGTGCAGCAGGCCACTGCAGGCAGGCCCATTTATCTGCTCCATGACGGACCTCCCTATGCCAACGGCTTCATCCATCTCGGTACCGCGTTCAATAAGGTATTAAAGGATATTATCCTCAAATCCAAGCGCATGGCCGGCTTCCACTGTCCGTATATCCCCGGCTGGGACTGCCACGGCCTGCCCATTGAACATAATGTTGACAAGGAGCTGGGCGAGAAGAAGAAAGTCATCGGTAAGCTCGCCTTCCGCGGCTCCTGTCGTAAATACGCCCAGAAATGGATTGAAAAACAGAAGGCGGATTTTAAACGGCTGGGCGTGCTGGGCGACTGGGACAATCCCTACCTCACCATTGATTTCAAATATGAGACGGCCATTGCCAGGGAGTTCAACCGTTTTCTGGCCAACGGCTCCGTCACCCGCAGTAAGAAACCTGTGTACTGGTGTTCCTCCTGCGTCACCGCCCTGGCCGAGGCCGAGGTGGAATACGAAGACCATGCCTCTCCTTCCATTTATGTGAAATTCCCGCTGGCTGAGGATCTGGACGACGTGGTTCCCGAGCTGGCCGCCAAAAAGGTTTTTGCCGTCATCTGGACCACCACCCCCTGGACCCTGCCGGCCAACCTGGCCGTGGCCCTGCATCCCCAGTTTACCTATGCGGCGGTAAAGAACGGCGATGAGGTGCTGCTCATGGCCGAGGGGCTGGTGGAGCGGGCCTGTGAGGCCTGCGGCATCTCCGGCTATGAGATTCTTGCCACCTTTGCCTCCGGACCCCTTGAAGGGAAAAAATGTAAACATCCCTTTCTGGAACGGGAATCCGTCATCGTGCTGGCTGATTATGTGACCCTGGACAGCGGTACCGGCTGCGTGCATACCGCACCGGGTCATGGTCGGGAGGACTATCTCACCGGGCTGCGTTATGGCCTGCCGGTGCTTTCGCCGGTGGATGATACCGGCAGGTTCACCGATGAGGCCGGTCCCTATGCCGGCATGAATATCCTGGAGGCGAATCCGCGGATCTGCGATGATCTGCGCGCCGCAGGCTATCTGCTTGAACAGTCCAAGCTTTCCCACAGTTACCCCCATTGCTGGCGCTGCAAGAAGCCGGTCATCTTCCGGGCCACGGAACAGTGGTTCATCGGCATGGATAACAATGACCTGCGCAAGAAAGCCCTGGCGGCGATCAAAGAGGTCAACTGGACCCCTTCCTGGGGCATGGAGCGTATCTACGGCATGGTGGAGGGTCGGCCGGACTGGTGTCTCTCGCGGCAGCGGGCCTGGGGCGTGCCGATCACGGCCATCATGTGCAGTAAGTGTGGGCATATTATTAACGATGAGGCGATCAACAGCAGGATAGAGCAGCTGTTTTTAAAGGAAGGGGCCGATGCCTGGTTCTCCCATGAGCTGCAGGATTTTCTCGGGGCGGAAACCAGGTGCGGCAAATGCGGCAGCACGGAGTTTGCCAAGGAGACGGATATTCTCGATGTCTGGTTTGACTCCGGCGTAAGCTTTGCCGCGGTGGTCGAGGAGCGCGGTCTGCCAACCCCGGCTGATCTTTATCTTGAGGGCAGCGATCAGCACCGCGGCTGGTTCCAGAGCTCGCTGCTCGCCTCGGTGGGCACCAGGGGCAGGGCGCCCTACAAGGGAGTGCTGACCCACGGTTTTGTGGTGGACGGTCAGGGCCGCAAGATGTCCAAGAGTATCGGCAACGTCATCGCCCCCGGTGAAATCATCAAGGAATATGGCGCGGATATTCTGCGGCTGTGGGTATCCTCCGAGGATTACCGGGATGATATCAAGATTTCCGGTGAGATCCTCAGGCGCCTGTCCGACGCCTATCGGAAGATCCGCAATACCGTCCGCTACATGCTGGGCAATCTCAGCGATTTTTCGCCGGCTAAAGATATGGTGGCGATCGCCGATATGCCTGAGATTGACCAATGGGCCATCTCCCGCTTCGAGCTGGTCAAGCGCAGGGTCATGAATGCCTATGAATTTTTCGAGTTTCACACGGTTTTCCATGCCCTCTACAATTTCTGCACCGTGACCATGAGCGCCTTTTATCTCGATATCCTGAAAGACCGCCTCTATACGGAGCTTGATAGTTCCCTGGCCCGCAGATCGGCCCAGACGGTTCTCTATGAGATTCTTGACGGCATGACCCGGCTGATGAGCCCGGTGCTAACCTTTACCTCCGCCGAGGTGTGGAATCATCTGCCCGCGGATGACGGCCGGGAGGAAAATATCTTTCTGGCCGGTTTTCCGCCGATAAAAGAGGGCAATCTCAATAAGGATCTGAACCTCACCTGGGAGAGGCTGAAAGGCGTACGGGACGAGATCACCAAGGTGCTGGAGGTGGCCAGGCAGGACAAGATTATCGGCCATTCGCTGGAGGCCGAGGTGTGGCTGGCAGTCCCTGCTGATCTTGCCGATTTTCTGGAAAATAAATGGCAGACGCTGGAAAGCATCTGTATCGTTTCCAAGCTGTACAGGGTGGAAAAAGCGCAGGAAGGGGCCATGACCAGCACCGAGATCCCGGGGCTGGCCATTCTGGTCAAGTCCGCTGCCTCGGAAAAATGTGAGCGCTGCTGGATGCGCAGCGAGACCGTGGGGCAGAACGCCGATCATCCGACCATCTGCGGCCGCTGTTCCTCGGTTATCGCCCAGATCGAACCAGCAGGCGAGTGATGGGGCAACGGGACAGATCGCAATCATCTCTGCTGCTGGTGCTGCTGGCCGGATTGATCATTGTTGTCGATCAGCTGACCAAGTGGCTCATCATGTCCCGTTTCGGATTGTATGAGTTCAAGGTGGTGGTGCCGGGTTTCTTCAACCTGACCTATCTGCACAACACCGGCGCGGCGTTCGGCTTGCTGGCCAATGCCAACCCGGCCTGGCGGCCCTATTTTTTTATCGGGATCGCACTCCTGGCGCTGGTGTTTGTCTTTTTTGCCTTTCGGCAGTTTCGGCAGCGCAGCCCGGTGTATGTCTTTTCCTTTGCCTTTATTGCCGGAGGTGCGGTGGGCAATCTGATTGACCGGGTCCGCTTCGGCTCGGTGGTTGATTTTCTCGATTTTTATGTATCCAGGTATCACTGGCCGGCCTTTAACGTGGCGGATTCAGCCATCGTGGTCGGTGTCGGCCTTTTTCTGATGGCCAGTCTGCTGGACAAGGATGGGGAGTCTTCCTGAGCGGGGCTGGGTTGGCTGTTCGGGATTTGCGTTTTGGGTTGAGGATTATTGATGGACTCGTAACATCTGAAAATTTACCACAGAGAGCACAAAGCCAACAGCTCTAACTAGCTGTAATAAAAAAATATTTCTCTGTGATCTCTGTGTGCTCCGTGGTGGAAAAAAGACTTTTTACCCTCAGGGGGCATAAATACGAGTTCATCATTATTGATAAAAGGAAGGATGAGATGACAGATACTATAAACAATGCCGCGAAAACGGCTTTTCTTTTTCCCGGGCAGGGATCGCAGTTTGTCGGCATGGGCAGGGATTTTCTTGCTGAGTATGATGACGCCCGCCGGTTGATGAGTATGGCTGAGCAGGTCAGCGGCTTTCCTCTTGAGCAGTTCTGCCTGGAAGGCCCCCTTGCCGAGCTGACCCGCACCCTGCACTTGCAGCCGGGCATGACCGTTTTGGACCTCATCTGTCTGCAGGCTTTGCGGCAGGCGGGAATCAACGCCGAGTTTTTTGCCGGCCACAGCCTGGGTGAATACTCCGCCCTGGCGGCGGCGGGTGTGTTGAGCGCCGAAGACACCCTTCGCCTGGTGACGGAACGCGGCCGGTTGATGGAAAGGGAAAGTGCCGTCCATCCCGGCGCCATGAGCGCCATTTTGAAGCTAGGTCTGGCCGCGGTACAGGAGGTGGTGCAGGCTGCTGCGGCAAAAGGAGTGGTTGTGGCCGCCAACCACAATTCGGAAATGCAGATCGTCATTTCCGGCGATGCCGCAGGTGTTGAGGCCGCTTCCGCCCTGGCCGCCCAGAAAGGCGGCAAGGCAGTTGCCCTGCCGGTGAGCGGTGCCTGGCACAGCCCGCTGGTTGCCGATGCGGTGCCGGATTTTGAAAAGGCCATGGAGCAGATCACCTTTCATGCGCCCGTTGGCAAGATCTTTTTTAACGTCACCGCGTCCCCGGAAAACGATCCTGCTGCGATTCGTTCCATCATGAGCCGCCAGATCGCCTCCATGGTCAGGTGGTACGACACCATCCTCGCCATGCGGCAGCAGGGGGTGACCACCTTTATCGAGGTGGGACCGAAAAACGTGCTCACCGGACTGCTGAAGAAGATCCTGCCCAAGGGACATGACTGCACCTGTCTGCAGGTGGAGGATCCTGCTTCGCTTAAGTTCTGCCTGCAAACCCTGCAGCCCTGAGACGGGGGATTCTTGGTGATTCCTTCCGCTCTCTGCGCAAAGGAGCAGAAGGTCAGTATTTAAAATCTTGACATTCTGTTCATATCCAATTATTTTTCTTTGTTTACTGTGAGTAATCTGCCTTTCTTGCACCAGCAGAAGGGCATTGTAAACTAGAGACAGGATATTATGTTTGAAAATCTTTCGGATCGCTTACATAAGGTATTTAAAGACCTCCGCGGCCACGGCAAGCTTACCGACAAGAATATTGATGATGCCCTGCGGGAAGTACGCATGGCCCTGCTTGAGGCTGATGTCAACTTCAAGGTAGTCAAGGAGTTTATTGCCGCCATTGCCGAGAAGGCCGTTGGGGTGGAGGTGCTTGAAAGCCTCTCCCCCGGGCAGCAGGTTATCAAGATTGTCCATGAAGAGTTGATCGGCCTGCTGGGCGGCACCACGGCAGGGCTGGATCTTGCCGGGAGGACCCCTGCCATTCTGATGATGGTGGGACTCCAGGGTTCAGGTAAGACGACGTCGGCGGGAAAGCTTGCCAAACTGCTGAAAAAACAGGGGCGAAGGCCTTATCTGGTACCTGCCGACATCTATCGTCCGGCGGCTATCGAGCAGTTGCATGTGCTTGGCCGGTCCATTGATGTGCCGGTGCATCCCTCGCAGACTGACCAGGACCCTGTCACCATATGTAAAAATGCGATTACCGTTGCGAAAAACAGCAATTATGACACCCTGCTGATCGATACGGCCGGTCGCCTGCATATCGATGAGAAGTTGATGGGCGAACTGGCCAATATCAAGGCAGCGGTAAACCCTGCTGAGATACTGTTCGTGGCCGATGCCATGACCGGTCAGGATGCGGTGACGGTTGCCGACAAGTTCAACAAAGATCTGTCCATCACCGGCGTTATCCTGACCAAGATGGAAGGCGATGCCAGGGGCGGTGCAGCTCTCTCCATCGCCAACGTGGCGCAGCGGCCGATCAAGTTCATCGGTACCGGCGAGGATCTCGATGCCCTGGAGGTCTTTCATCCCGACCGCATGGCCTCACGTATTCTCGGCATGGGTGACGTGCTCACCCTGATTGAAAAGGCCGAAGAGGTTGTTGACCGGAAAAAGGCGGAGACGCTCGCCAGGAAGATCCAGAAAAGCACCTTCAGCCTGGAGGATTTTCTCGATCAGATCCAGCAGATCAAGAAGATGGGCAGTCTGGAACAGATCATGGGCATGATTCCGGGCCTGAACCGGATGCGGCAGCTCAAGGATATGCCCAAACCGGATGAAAAGGAGCTGGGCAAGGTTGAGGCGATTATCCGCTCCATGACCTTTGAAGAGCGGCGCAAATATCAGATTATCAATTCCAGCCGCCGGCAGAGGATCGCCAAAGGCAGCGGCACCACTGTGCAGGATGTGAACAAGGTCATCAAGAGCTACAGTGAGATGTTGAAGATGATGAAGAAGATGAAGGGTAAAGTCGGGGGCGTTCCCGTGACCGTAAGCGGCCAGAAGCGGCGCAAACTGCCCAAGGGCATGTTCCGTTAACATATAGAGATAAAATTCAATTTTTAAAGTCAATAAACAACCCCGGCAAAGCCGGTTACGGAGGAAAACAGAGTATGGCAGTAAGAATTCGACTCACCAGACTGGGCAAAAAGAAAAAACCTTTCTATCGTATCGTTGTGGCAAATTCAGAGTCCAAGCGTGATGGCAAGTTCCTGGCGATTGTGGGAACCTATGACCCGATGCAGAAGCCTGCGGCAATCACCATCCACAAGGATAAGCTGCAGAGCTGGTTGGACCAGGGCGCTCAGCCCACTGATACCGTAAAAAATATTTTGAAAATGGCGGTAACTGCATAGTCTTGCGACTGTTTGGCAGAAAATTCCTATGAAAGAACTGGTAAATTTTATTGCAGCATCGCTTGTTGACCAGCCGCAGGCGGTGGAGGTGAATGAAACTGCCCAGGAAGATGCGGTGGTGATTGAACTTCGTGTGGCCAAGGATGACCTGGGCAAGGTTATCGGCAAGCAGGGGCGGACCGCCAGGGCTATCAGGGTTCTTTTGAGTGCTGCGGCAACACGGCAGAACAAGAGAGCCAGGCTGGAAATTGTTGAATAATACGTCCCGGAGACGTAAACCGTTGAACAGCGATGAAAATGCGCCGAAAGAGGGCCAGGAATTGCCGGTTGCTGAAATTGGCAGGCCCCACGGCATCAAGGGAGAAATAAAAGTTTATCCCTATTCAGGTAATCCTGAAAATTTTAAATCGTACAGAAAACTGATTGTTCACCCGCTTGGAGAGGGCACGGCGAAGTCATATGAACTTCTCAGCTGCCGCATCCAGGGGCCAGCTGCCGTCATAAAGCTTGCCGGGGTTGATACCCGTAGTCAGGCCGACCTGTTGACGGGCTGCCAGGTTCTGGTTGAACGGCAGGAGATCCCGGAACTGGACGATGATGAGTTTTACTGGGACGATCTGCAGGGTATGACCGTAGTGACCGCCCAGGGGCGGCAGTTGGGCACGGTGAGCCGGTTGATGGCCACCGGAGCCCATGACATACTTGTGGTGGTAGACCGTGGACGGGAGTATCTGATTCCCGCCCTTGATGAATTTGTTGTGGCAATCGACGCAGAGACCGGAACGATTACGGTTGATCTTCCGGAAGGACTTCTGGAAATAAACGACTGATGCGTTTTCATGTCCTGACCATTTTCCCGAATCTGCTGGAATCGCCTCTGCAGGAAGGAATTATCCGTCGGGCTCTGCTGGCAGGCCAAATTGAGGTTGAACTGGTCGATATCCGGGATTTTGCCACGGATAAACATACCATGACCGACGACCGGCCTTTTGGCGGCGGCGAGGGAATGGTTATGAAGCCTGAGCCCCTGGCCGCGGCAATCCGGCAGACCAGGCTGAAACATGATAAGATCCATGTGGTGCTGCTCTCGCCCCAGGGCAGGCAATACAATCAGGATGTGGCGGACGAATTTTCCCGCCTGGATGATCTGGTTCTGGTGTGCGGACGCTATGAAGGGGTGGATGAACGGATTCGGCAGCATTTCGTCGATGAGGAGATTTCCATCGGCGATTACATTCTCACCGGCGGTGAACTGGCGGCCATGGTGATCATCGATTCCGTGACCCGTCTGCTGCCCGGTGTGCTCGGCTGCGAAGGATCAGTTACCTGTGATACCTTCAGCAGGGGGGGGATCAAGTATCCCCAGTACACCCGGCCCCGGGATTTTGAAGGATATGAGGTGCCGGAAATTCTGCTTTCCGGCGATCACCAGAAAATAGCCGAGTGGCGATTTGTGGCCGGCATCAAAATGACCCGGGAAAAACGTCCGGATCTGCTGGCGGCAATGACTTTCAGCAAAAAGGAACTGCAGGTGCTCAAAAAGCACGGCGTGCTGCTTGGAACAAAGTGCGAAGCGTGAGCGCGAAACTCGATTGCCCTGTAGCGCATTGGCCGGTACATGTGGATGTGGCTCTGGTGCATTATCCTGTTTACAACAAGAATCAGGAAATCATCGGTTCGGCGGTAACCAATCTTGATATCCACGATATTGCCAGGGCAGGCAGGACCTTCGGGATCGGCACCTATTACATTGTCACCCCTTACCAGGATCAGCAGAAACTGGTGGGGGAGATCGTCAGCCATTGGCAGGAAGGCTACGGAGCCCGTTACAACACGGACAGAAAAGAGGCCTTTGCCTCAATTAAGATTTGTGACGACCTGCAGAGCCTCTATGCGCTGGCAGCAGTGAACGGACACAAACCACTGGTGGTGGCTACCAGTGCCCGGGAGCATGACAGAAGCATCTCCTTTGGTGCCATGCGCCAAAAGATACACGAGGGCAGCCATGTGCTGCTCCTTTTCGGCACTGCCTGGGGCCTTACCGAGCAGGCTCTGGCGGGAGTGGACCACATGTTGCCCCCCATCAGCGGCTATGGCGATTACCGGCATCTTTCGGTGCGGTCGGCGGTGTCCATCGTGTTTGACAGACTGCTTGGCAGACGTGATGAATAAAGGCTAATAATAGAGACATTTAACAGTGTATTTCAGATAGAATTAACACCAGAAAAAAACAGGAAGAGAGCATTATGAATATGGTAGAGCGGATTGAAAAAGAGAACATGCGTTATGACATCCCCAAATTCCGGACCGGGGATACCGTCAGCGTGCACATTCGTATTGTCGAGGGCGCCAAAGAGAGGGTGCAGATTTTCAAGGGCGTAGTCATCGGCAGAAAACGCGGAACCATGGGAGCGAATTTCACCGTTCGCAAGATTTCCCATGGTATCGGGGTCGAAAAGACCTTTCCCACCCATTCTCCCCGTATTGAGAAAATCGAGGTGAACAGCCAAGGCAGGGTCAGGCGTTCCAAACTGTACTATCTCCGCAACCTCCGCGGCAAGGCTGCCAGAATCCGGGAGAAAGGTATTAATTAATTGTCGGCCGCGTTGCCTGCAGAGTTGGATACCTTTTCCTTTGAGCGTGAACTGACCGGAAAAGGTGTCCGTCTTATTGCCGGGGTGGATGAGGCCGGCCGGGGACCGCTGGCCGGTCCCGTTGTCGCTGCCTCTGTTATTCTGCCGGCCGATTGTCAGTATTTTCTCTTCAAGGATTCAAAAAAGCTGACAGAGAACCAAAGAGAAACTCTGTTTGCGACCCTGATCGGCATGGGGATTCCCATTGGGGTCGGGGTCGCAACTCCTGCAGAGATCGATGAGATCAATATTCTGCAGGCCTCTCTGCTTGCCATGAAAAGGGCTGTGCTTGATTTGCCTGCAATGCCTGATTTTCTTCTTGTTGACGGTAAGTTTACCGTTCCTCTTACAGTGAACCAGCAAGCGCTTGTCAAAGGTGAATCAAAGAGCGCTTCCATTGCTGCCGCCTCCATTGTCGCCAAGGTGACTCGGGATCGCATCATGCGGGATTATCACGCCGCGTATCCCCTTTATAATTTCAAGCAGCATAAAGGATATCCGACCAAAGAGCATCGAGACCTGCTGGTACATTTCGGTCCCTGCGAGATCCACCGCAAGACGTTCAGCGGAGTGCAGGAGCTGCTGGCACGGTAATGGGCAAGGGTAGTCATGAGCCGACATCGGCAGAGCATCGGAAAAGAGGGCGAGGAAATCGCTCGCAGGTATCTGGAAAAGCGCGGCTATAAAATCATCACGGCAAATTACCGGACACGGCATGGTGAAATCGATCTGATTGCCAGAGATGGCGCCACCTTGGTTTTTATCGAGGTGAAGACCCGCACCCAGGATAGGTTCGGCTCCCCCTTTGATGCCCTGACCGCCAGGAAATGCCTGAATATTTCCAGGGTCGCCCAGCACTATCTGATCACCCATGGCGGTACGGAGCAACCGGCCCGGTTTGATGTCGTCTCCGTGCGGCCGGGAGATACGGCGGAAGTGGAGATTGTGCAGAACGCCTTTGATCTCAGCCCCTGAAAAGAAAGGGCGTATGCCTGCGCAGTCCGGCAGTACGGCAGAATTTTTTTCACTGCTGGATAAGCGGCTTGTTAAAAATGCTTATGGCTGAAGGGTAAGGTGAAATTCTTTTATACATGAAACCGCTGGCCATCACCATGGGCTGCCCTGTAGGGATCGGTCCGGAAATCATTCTCAAGTATTTTGCTGCCGCAGACCTTCTCGCCTCGGCTGCCCCGGTCGTTGTTGTTGGGGACCCGGGGGTTCTGGAGTGGTGCAGCCGCAAGCTTTCGATACCAGCCAGGGTTGTTGCCTGGCAGCCCGGTGATCAAGTGGAGCCGCAGGTTATTCCTGTCCTGCGGCCAACTGATTTTCCTGATCTTGATCCCGCAACGCTCATCTGGGGCAGGCCGGATAGTCGAACCGGCAGGGGCATGGGCTGTTGTATTGAAACTGCGGTCCAACTGATCCGGCAGCAGATTTTCAGCGGCATGACCACCTGTCCCATAACCAAAAAATCCCTCAATGAAGCTGGCTATGCCTTCCCGGGTCACACCGAGATGCTGGCCTCGCTTTGCCGCAGCAGTGACTATGCCATGATGATGGCCGGCACCAGACTGCGGGTTACCCTGGTTACCATCCATACCCCACTGCATGCCGTGCCCGGCGCCTTGACCCCTGAAAAACTGGATAAGTTGATTGAGATGACGGCAAGATCCCTGCAGCAGGATTTTGCCATTGCCGTGCCCCGTCTGGCGGTGGCAGCGCTTAATCCCCATGCCGGCGAGGATGGCCTGTTCGGTGATGAGGAAGAGACCCTGATCCGGCCGGCCGTCCTGCGAGCCCAGCGGGCCGGGTGGAGAATCAGCGGTCCCTATCCTGCCGATACGGTTTTTTACAAGGCCGCTTCCGGGGACTATGACGTTGTGGTGTGCATGTATCATGACCAGGGGCTGATTCCCTTTAAGTTGCTACATTTCAAGGATGGGGTGAATGTGACCATCGGTCTTCCCATTGTCCGGACATCGGTTGACCACGGCACGGCCTATGATATTGCCGGTCAGGGCAAGGCCGATCCGGCAAGTCTTGCGGCGGCAGTTGCCATGGCCCGGGAGATCATTGCCAACCGGAGCAGAGGTGCCCGATGAACAAGGGCATCGGCCTCTGCGGCAGCCATCGCACCGGCAAAACGACCCTGGCCCGCGAGATTGCCGCGCGCACCGGCATGGAATTTCTGCAGACCACAACCAGCGAGGTGTTTGCCCGCAATGGTCTGGATCCTTCCTCGGCCATGGATTTCCATACCCGCCTCTGGATCCAGCATAAGGTGGTGGAGTCGGCCGAAGCAGTATGGCAGGGAGCCTGCGGCCCTTTTATAAGCGACCGGACGCCCATAGACATGATGGCCTATACCCTGGCTGATATTCAGGGTGGTACAGTGGTTGATTTTGCCGAACTGGAGAAGTATCTGGATCACTGTTTTACCGTAACAAACGGATTCTTTTCGGACCTGGTGGTGATCCAGCCTGCCATTCCGCTGGTGCATGAGGAGGGAAAGGCAGCCCTGAACCGGTCCTACATGGAGCACCTGAACATGCTGGTCAAGGGGCTCTGTTGTGATGAGCGGCTGCATTGCCGGTTTACCTTGATGAGCAGAGGCATTGTTGATCTCGATGAGCGGGTCGGAGAAGTGCTGAAATTAATCTGAAGGCTGATTACCATTTTTTACCAAACCAGGAAGGGGAGAGTCAGCATGCGAGTTTTCTCGTTCCTTCGGCTGAAAGTCAGTGGTAATCAACATTTACCCAGGCTTGGGTAACATCGACAAGCGGGTTGAAAAACGTGCATTTTGGCCGGTGATTCTGTCCGGGCTGACTACGACGTCATGGCCCTTCAGCTATTAAATGCTGGAATTCCCTGATGTTGAATGGTAGAATAGCCTTTACACTCAATTTTATTAAATAATCTCGATACTTTTGCAATGCTGAAAAAATTACTTTCCCTACATCCTTCCTGGAAAAGGCACCTGGCTTCCGCCGGGGTGATAAGCCTGTCAATGCTGTTTTTCCTAGGCAACAGCTCCTGCTCAGGCGGCAGCCAGGGCACGGGCAATAGCCTGAAAGCGGCTGATTCCGTCACTGCCGAAACCAATGATGAGCCAGCTGATGCCGCTTGCTCCTATTTTTACTTTCTCTGGGGCAAATCCGCTGAGGACGAACAGAAGTACGAAGAGGCCATGGAGGCTTATGAAAAGGCCCTGGTCTGCGATCCCCAGGCCGTTTATGTGGATCAGAAACTGGCCGTTTTGCTTTTCAACATGGGCAAAAAGGAGCAGGCCATTGTCCAACTGGAGAAGATGATCGCGGAGGACCCGGCCAATATCCAGAACAGACTGCTGCTGGCCAATATTTACAGCTCCATGGGCCAAAATGATCAGGCGCGAGCCGTGTATGAGGCTATCCTGAAGATTGCCCCGGATGATCCCCACACCTTGCTCATGCTCGGCGCCCTTTACGCCAGTGACAGGGATTACCAGCAGGCCCAGAAGATCCTGGAAAGACTGGTGACGGTGGACGATAAGTCTTATGCCGGTTACAGCTATCTGGCCAAGTTGTACCGGGAACTCAACTATTACGACAAGGCCATGGAGGCCTATGAAAAGGCGTTGGCTTTGAACTGGTCGCCCATGCTGGCCTATGAGGCTGCCGATCTCTATGAATACCGGCAGAAGTATGACGAGGCCGCGGCGATTTATAAGCGATTGCTGGAGGATGACGAGGCAAATACCAAAATCCGGGGCCGCTTGGCACGCCTTTATATCGTGCAGGGCAAAATCGATGAAGCGCTGGCCGAGTTGCAGGAGCTGAAAAATTACTCCTCTGACACGGGGGTGGTCGATCTGGCCATTGGCCGGGTGCTGCTGGACGAAAAACGGTATCCAGAGGCAATCTCCCTCTTTGAGAAGATGCTTGAGCAGAAGGAGAACAAGGACGTGGCCAGAACAATGCTTGCCCTGACGTATTACGAGTCAGGTGACAAGGATAAGGCCAAGAAGATGCTGCAGGAGGTTCCTGTCACCAGCAAGGATTACGAGGAGTCCATTCTGATGCTGGCCCAGATCCTGATCGGCGAAAAAGACAACCAGCGCGCCGTCACGCTATTGCGCAATGTCATTGCCGGTGAAGACACCCGGCGGCCTTCTTTTTACTTTCTCCTTGCCAGCCTGTTGCGGGAGGAGGGTGATCCCGATGGAGGCAGTAAGGTATTCGATCAGGCCGTGCAGGCCTTTCCGGAAAATTCCAAGGTCTTTTTCGAATACGGCCTATATCTCGATCGTCTCGGCAAGCCTGATGAGGCAGTGGCCAAGATGGAGCAGGTGCTGGCCATGACGCCGGAGGATGCCTACGCCCTGAACTATGTGGGCTATACCTGGGCGGACCGGGGCATCAACCTGGAAAAGGCCCTGGAGTATATCAAACGGGCGGTGGACCTCAAACCTGATGACGGATTTGTCCGCGATTCCCTCGGCTGGGTCTTTTTCAAGATGGCTAGGTACGGAGAGGCTGTCAAGGAACTTGAGGCAGCCGCAGGCATGCAGCCCGATGATCCGACCATTCAGGAGCATCTCGGCGATGCCTATCAGAAGGACGGCCAAATGCAGAAGGCTGTGGAGGCCTACGGCAAGGCCGTGAGCCTGTATACCGATGACATGAAAAAGGCCCATGCCCTGGCTGAGATGAAGGCTTTGCAAAACAGTGACAAAAAGGATTAACCGCAGCAGGCAGGCCCGGGCGGGATTCTGGCAGGGGGCTGTCCTCTGCCTTTGTCTTTTCTGTCTGGCCGACTGTGCCGCTCTGCCCGGTATGGAAGAAATCTCTGCCCGGGAAAAAGAGCGGCTTACACAGGAGTTCCGGGAAATAGTTGCCCGGCAGCAGTCTTGTCACTGCTGTATCGACGCCCAGGCCACCGTGTCTTTTTCCTCTATCTGGCAGAAAGGGACGCTCAGTGGTTATCTGCAGGCCATGGCCCCTTCCTCTCTGAAATTTCTTGCCGTCAACCCGCTTGGTCAGACCATGGCTATCTTTGTCACGGATGGTGATTCTTTCCGTTATGTGTCTGTTTTTGAGGCAAAACAATATGAGGGCAAGGTGACGGGCACCACCTATGCAAAATATGCCCCGCCCGGTTTTCTGCCGGAGCATGGTTTCTACTGGCTGATCGGCCGGCTCTATCCCGGCAGGATTACGATTCTGGATGTGACTCTTGATGGGCAGGGACAGGGGTACTGGTTTGAAATAAGCTATGGTAATGGCACGCGAAGTTTGGTTCTTTTTGACGAGCAGCAGCGCGTCCTTCTCCGCCATATTGTGATTAATGACAAAGATGAAAAAATTTTCAACGTGCTCTATGATGAATATACGGAAGGTTCCTGCCCCTTGCCCGGCAAGATCACCGTTACCGCTTTGGTCCATAACAGTACCATGGAGATCCGTCTTGCCGATTGGCTGGATGCCCCCTCCTTTTCACGAGATGATTTTACCTATGATTCTCCTCCCTCATTTGACAGAGTCGTGGTTCAGTGAATCCTGATTATTTTCTGCCGCTGGTCCGCAAAGCCGGGCGATACAGCGGCAATGAATTCAATATCATCAAAAAAGATTGGCACAACGCCGACCTGCGAGTGGTGCTCTGTTTTCCCGATCTCTATGAAATCGGCATGTCCCATCAGGGTTTGCAGATCCTCTATCAGCTGCTCAACAGCCGGGCGGACCTGCTGGCTGAACGGGTGTATGCCCCGGATATAGATCTGGAAAGACTGCTTGTCGAAAACGATACCCCGCTCTTTGCTCTGGAGTCGAGAAGGCCGGTGGCGGATTTTGATATGCTGGGCATTACCCTGCCCTATGAGCTCTGCTACTCCAATATTCTGACCATACTTGCCCGCAGCGGTCTGACTTTTTTTGCCAGTGAGAGAAATGAAGAGCATCCGCTGGTCATTGGCGGTGGTCCGTGCGCCTTTCATGCCGAGCCGATTGCCGATTTCTTTGATGCCATCCTGCTTGGTGACGGGGAAGAGGCCATATTTGACATTGCCGACCTGCTGATTGCGGCCAAAAAAGAGAAATGGCGCAGGGCTCGGCTTCTTGAGCGTCTGACAGAGATAGAAGGGGTGTATGTCCCGGCCTTTTTCCGTCCCGAGTATGATGCGGACGGTAATTTTGCCGGGATGACCCCATTAAAAAAAGGCTATGAATCTGTGCTGCGGCGGGTATTGCCTTCTCTGGAAAGCGATGCCGCCTTTGCCCCGCTGGTGCCGCTGTTTAAAATCGTCCATGACCGGCTGGGCATTGAAATTGCCAGGGGATGCACCCGCGGCTGCCGTTTCTGCCAGGCCGGAATCATCTACCGGCCGGTGCGGGAGAGAAGCCCCCAGGAGGTCATGCGGCTGGCAAAGGCGGGCATCGCTTCCTCGGGTTTTGAAGAGATCGCCCTGTTGTCGCTGTCCAGCGGCGATTACGCCTGCCTGGCGCCGCTGCTTACCGAACTGATGGATACCTTTGTGCCGAAAAAAGTTTCCGTGTCCATGCCCTCCATGCGGGTGGGCACCCTGACGCCCGAGATCATGCGGCAGATCAAGCGGGTGCGCAAAACAGGCTTTACGGTGGCGCCGGAGGCCGGTACCGACCGGCTGCGGCGGGTCATCAATAAGGGCATCACCGAGGAAGACCTGCTTGCCACCTGCAAATCGGCCTTTGCCCTGGGCTGGAAACTGATCAAGTTCTATTTCATGTTCGGCCTGCCCACGGAAACCGAGGAGGATCTGGCGGCCATCGGCGAACTTGCCCGCAAGGCCATGGCCCAGTGCCCCGGCAAAAGGGCCAATATCACGGTAAGCGTCTCCACCTTTGTGCCCAAACCCCATACCCCCTTCCAGTGGGAGCCGCAGCTGAACATTGAGGAGGGTTTCAACCGTATCGATTTTCTGAAGAAAAACCTGCGGGACAGGCGAATCCAGCTACGCTGGGGTGATCCCCGCCAGAGTTTTCTGGAAGGGGTCATGTCCCGGGGTGATCGCCGCTTGTCGCAGTTGATTGTTGCCGCCTGGCACAATGGCGCCCGGCTTGATGCCTGGACCGATCATCTCAATGTTGACATCTGGCGGCAGGCTGCCGTTTCCCTTGGCATGGAGCTTGAGCACTATCTCAGACGCCGCGCTTTTGATGAGCCGCTGCCCTGGAGCCATCTCGATGTGGGCCTTGATCCCGACTTTTTCAGGCAGGAGCTGGAAAAGGGACTGGCCGAGGGATACACCCCGGACTGCCGCACTAACGGCTGCCAGCAGTGCGGGCTCTGTGATTTTAAAAAGATCAGGCCGGTGGTAAACGCAAGCAGGCAAGACAGTGAGGGTGAGGAGAAGGGTGAGGTTCCCACGGACGAACCGCAACCCCCAGCCCATTTTTTCTATCGGTTTGCCTATCAGCGGACCGGCAGGGCGCGTTTTATCAGCCATCTCGAGCTGCTCCAGCTCTTTTTCCGGACATTCAGCCGGGCGGACCTGCCGCTTAATTTTTCGCAAGGGTTCAATCCGAGTCCCAAGGTTTCTTTCAGTCCTGCTTTACCCTTGGGCACCGAGAGCCTGGCGGAATACCTGGTCATTGACACCCATGAGCCGCTGGCTGATCCGGGAGAGTGGCAGGAAAGGCTGAACAGACAGCTGCCAGAGGGGCTTGCCATCACCGCCATCGTTGCCTGCGATGAAAAGAATATTCCTGAAAAGGTCGAAAATGTTTATCTTATAAAAATTGAAGGCGAAATTGAGCGGGAGAAAGCTCGCGCCTTCATGGCAAGCGCGAGTTATCCGATTAACGTGGTCAGAAAGAAAAGAGAGCGGGAAATCGATGCCCGACCCCAGGTTGCCTCACTTGATTTCAGCGAGGACGGCAGGCTGAGGCTGTCGCTGATTAACGAAATATGCAAGGCGGGTCTGAAACCTCTGGAGATTGTCTCCGCTGTTTTTTCTTGCACAGAAAAAGAGCTTCAGCAGGCACGCGTGCTGAAAATTGAAGAAAGAGTGATCCGATAATGGCAACTGATTTAATCATCAATGCAACGTCCTTTGAGATCCGCATTGCCTTGATTGAGCACGGCAATCTTGTGGAGTTTTATCTGGAGCGGCCCACCGAGAAGGGTTTGGTCGGCAATATTTATAAGGGAAAAGTCGTCCGCGTCCTGCCCGGCATGCAGGCGGCTTTCGTCGATATCGGCCTGGAGCGTACCGGTTTCCTCTATGTGGATGATATCCACGTCAACCGGGTTGATTTTGAAAAACGCTACCAGAATCCGGATGAGGAGGAGTGCTGCTGCAATGAGGCCCCTGAATCGCTGAGCAACAGGATACCCGGCAAGAGCATCGATGACCTGCTGGTGGAGGGCCAGGAGTTGCTGGTACAGATCTGCAAGGAGCCCATGGGCAGCAAGGGGGCCAGGCTGACCGGCCACATAACCCTGCCCTGCCGCAACCTGGTTTTCATGCCCATGACCGACCATATCGGCGTATCAAGAAAGATCGAGGACGAGGAGATCCGGGAAACACTTCGCCATGATATCGAGAAGCTGCGGCCGGCCGGCACCGGCTTTATCGTCAGGACGGTGGCGGAAGGGGCAAGCAATGAAGAACTCGAGGCTGACATGGAGTTTCTGCTGCATCTGTGGAGCGAAATTCGTGACAGAGAGGCAAAGGCGCCCTGCATGACCCTGGTCTACGAGGATCTGGATATCATTCTGCGGGTGGTGCGCGATATCTTTTCGCCAAACATTGATCGGGTTGTGGTTGATGACCGGCGGACCTATGAGCGGGTTATTAATTTTGTTGAAACGTTCATTCCCCATCTGCGTTCCAAGGTGCACCATTACGACAGCAAAATTCCGATCTTTACCGCCTATGGGGTTGAGATGGATATCAACCGGGCCCTGGCCAGAAAAATCTGGCTGCGCTGTGGCGGCTATATCATTATCGAGGCAACTGAGGCGCTCACCGTAATTGATGTCAACACGGGCCGCTATGTGGGCAAGACCGACCTGGAGGAGACGATTTTCAAGACCAATATGGAGGCGGTGAAGGAGATTGCCTATCAGCTGCGTCTGCGGAATATCGGAGGCATCATTATCATCGACTTTATCGATATGGAAAGCGAGGAGCACCGGGAAGAGGTTTTTCGGGTTCTGCACGAGGCGATCAAAAAGGACAAGAGCCGCATCAATATCCTGAAGTTTTCGGAATTCGGGCTGATTCAGCTCACCCGCAAGCGAAACAGGGATGATCTGACCCGCATCATGTGTGAGCCTTGCCCCTGCTGCAGCGGTTCGGGCAGGATCAAATCAGCCCGGACCACCTCCTATGAAATTTTCCGAACCATTGCCAGGGATGCCGACAAGATGAAGGCCTCAACGGTAACTATTAATGTCAACCCCAAGGTGGCGGCCATGATGCTCAAAGATGAGGCGGTTACCATCAAGAATCTTGAAGACGAGATCAAAATGACCCTGGTTATTTTCCCTAACCGGGAGCTGCATGTGGAAAAATATGAGATCAGCTGGGATAAGGTGAAGTAGGGGGGGGACTGATAGATTTATACGCTATGGGAACCCCGCAAGAATTATCCTTGGTTCATGCCAGGGGCTGTAGGGGCGGTTCGCGAACCGCCCCTACGGGAATAGCAATTGGCTATCAATCGTAGACCCTGCTATTTGCTGGTAAAGACAAAGACCCCGTCCCAGTCCGGCGGCGGCGGGGCGCTGAGGAAAACCTCGATTCTTTCCAGATAGAGGCGGTAGAGCTTGCGATTGTTTTGCTCGTGCAATTGGCTCATGATCTGCCTGGCCGCAATAAAATCCCGCTGCTGATAGGCGGTTAGCGCCTGCTGAAAACTTGTCACCTCCCTCTGCAGCTCTCCCGCCGGTTCACCCTCGCAGAGCGGCTCAAAGATGTTGACCGGCAGTTTTTTGCCCTTGACCCGCACCCGATCGATAAAACTGCAGAAAAAATCTGGTCCCGCCGCATCCCTGGTTGATTCGCTGATCAGGATGCGGCAGCCGTAAATCTTGGTCAGTCCCTCCAGGCGGGAGGCCAGGTTGACATTGTCGCCGATCACCGTGTAGTCAAAACGCTGGGTGCTGCCGAAATTCCCCACATTCATCTCGCCGGTGTTGAGCCCGATGCCGATTTGTATTTCCCCTTGCTGTTCTTCCTGGAGTTCCTGCTGCAGTTCCGCCAGTTGTCTGATCGAGGCCAGCGAGGCCCGCACGGCCCTGGCCGCGTGATCGTTGTCTAAGAGAGGCGCGCCCCAGATGGCCATGATCGCATCGCCGATATATTTGTCCACCGTGCCGCCATGCTCCAGCAGCACCGAGCTCATGGCGGTGAGATAGCGATTCATGAAGCGACCCAGCTGGGTTGGCGCCATTTTTTCGGAAATTGTCGTAAAATCACGGATATCGCTGAAAAAAACCGTCAAATTCCTTACCTGGCCCGAAAGGGAGAGATTGGCCGGATTCTTGATGATTTCGCTCACCACATCAGGTGAGACATAATGACCGAAGGCATCCCGCAGAAATCGTTTTTCCCGGCCGGCAAAAAAGTAATTGCTCAGGGTCACTACCAGGAAAACCGTGATAATGGTCAGCAGCGGATAGGTAATGCCGATGATCTTGTTGTTTAAAAAGAAAAAATAGGAGCCGCCGACGGTGGCCAGCAGACACAGCAGACCGGCCAGGGCTCCGATCAGGGGGGTGGCATAGGCCAGCAGGGCGCTGAGCAGGAGGCCGCCGCCTGCCACCAGGGCGTAGGTCAGGCCGATTTCCGTGTAGAGATCATAGGTGAGCGGATCGCCGCCCAGTAAGTTGTCCATGAGGGTTGCCTGAATTTCCACCCCGGGGAAGATGCTGGCAAAGGGGGTGGCCCGCAGGTCAAGCAGTCCGGCCGCCGAGGTGCCGATGAGCACGTATTTATCCTTGAGCCTGTCAAGGTGCAGGCCGGCAAGCACATCGGCCGCCGGCAGATAGGGAAAGGTTTTCACCGGGCCCCGGTAGTTGACCGTGAGCTGGCCCTGGTCATCGGTCGGGATAAATCCGCCGCCCGCGGTAATACCCAGTATGCCTTTTCTGGCAGTCTCCACCTGTTGGGAGAGGTGGATGGTCACCTCCTGTTTCCCCAGGCCGATGCGCATGGTCTCCAGGGCCAGGGAAGGATAGGGCACGTCGTTTAAAGCCATGAAGAGGGGCACCTTGCGGATGGTGCCTGAGGGATCAGGGAAGACATTGAAAAAACCTTCGCTTTCCCCCTGGGATACATCAGTGATATTGACAATGGCATTGCTGGCCTGAATGAAATTGATCGAGGGCAGCGGGGTAGAGGAGGGATCAAGATGGATAGTGCAGGATGGAAAGGGGGTATTGGCCGCAAGGCCGTGTTGCGGGCTGGTGAGAAAGACATAGCCCAGGACACTGGGCATGGTCGCCAGGGTGTCCCCCAGGATCAGGTCGTGATCGAGCGAAGGATTGGCGCGCAGAGCATTTCGTTCGTCCTCGGCAACAGGGGTGGCCAGCAGATCGATGATGCCGTCCAGATGATTTTTCGGGGAGGTCCTGTCCGGCTCGGCAAAGACAATATCAAAGCCGATAACCCGGGCTCCGGCATGATGAATCTGCGCTGCCAGGTCGGCCACAATATTTCTGGGCCATGGCCATTGTCCGATCCGAGCCAGGCTCGCATCGTCAATGTCAACAATCACCACCTGGCCGCTGGTGGGTTTTTTGCCCCGGATGGTGAACATAAGATCGGTCAACCGGTTGTCAAAGGAGGTGAGCAGCTGGGGCTTGCGGCTGCCGAAAAAATTGAAGAGGACGAGGGAGGCGATCACCACCAGGCAGCCGATTTTAAAGGGTGTGGGTTTGAGGTATGAGCGTATCATCCGGGGTGGCGGGTTGCCGTGAATTGTTGGTTTTGGTTGTCAGGGGTTGCGGCTTATAAAAGTGCACAACCCTTGTGGTTGCCCTTGTTCGCGAGGGGAGAAGGGTACCCGCAAGGGGTACCCCTTCATGTCTGGATTATATTGATCATGGTCTACCGAGTGCCGCCGTAAATGCCGACATAGCTCATGCCCGAGCTGAACGGGGCATAAAAGTTGCCGCCTATGGATTTTGCCTTGGGGCCGTAAAAGGCGCCGTTGAAGGTACCGTTCGGCATGATGCCGGGAGCGGACACGGCGTAGACATTGTTGCTGAAGCCGCTGGCAGAGGCGTTGCCGGCCGGACCGCTGTTGACGTACAGATCGATGCCGTCCAGCTTGATGACTCCCTGCACGGCGCTGGCGGCATTGAGGTTGCCGAAGTCAACGTCGATGGCAACGGTACCGGTGAGATCGGTCACCTGCTGGGCGGCGGCGGGGTCGATCCTGCTGGCAAAGGCGGTGCCGCTGTAATGGCCGATGAAATTGGTGCTGACCAGTTCATTGACCTCGGCCACCGAGGTGGGTTCGCCGGCAATCCAGCGGGAGCCGGGGACATGGGTGTGGTACTGGGCGCCGCTGGCCGGGTCCTGATAGGCAACCTCCCAGTAGCCCCAGGTGACGTAGTCGCTGATATTGTTTTTCGCCGGATCGGCCGAGACCAGGTAATTGCCGTATTTTTTCAGGCCGGCGGGCGTTGCCGTCCCGCTGGAAACACAGTTGCCGGAGGCGCAGCCCAGTTCCGCGGCAAAATTATCCTCCAGCACCAAGGCCGAGGCCAGCGCCCCTCCCAGATTGATGCCGGTGAGCCGGGTATTGGAGCCGTTCATGTCAATGGCGGACAGACTGCCGGTTAAGGTGCCGTTGTCCTTGTCCATGGTAAAGGCAAAGTCCCCGGGGCTGCTGTTCATGAATAAGCGTCTGTCTGTGTCGATGGACGCCATATTTTCGGAAACCCCCGCCACAAAACCTTTCCAGGCCGCAACTCCCCGGGGAGAAGTCACGTCGGCCGGGTCCTGGGGCTCTTTGGTGCCGGTGCCCTGCACGGACCAGGAGTCATGCAGCGGCTGGTTGAACGGCTCGACTGCAAAGGCGCTGCCAGAGCCGGTGAAGTTGAAGAGGTCGGAGGCGGTGCCGGCAATGGTGCCGCTGGCCGAGCCGTAGAGTGCCGTGACCGTTTGCGGGTCGGTGGCGGTGCTACCGGAGGGCGATTCCAGATTGCTGCCCAGGATTTTGACATCGGTGATCTGATTGCCGCTCACCTTGCCGATAAAGAAAACAGGGGGATCGCCGGGCTGGCCCTTAATGCGGCCCAATACCTTGCCGCTGTGCCAGTTTACTTCCATCCACAACTCCTCATTAATGGTGCTGATTGTGCCGACCGTGTTGTTTGCGGTGCCGGCAAGGGTGCCGAGGTAGCTGGAAATCCCGTCAGCCGGGACAGTGATTGCGGCGGGCGAGGTATCAATAATCGGAGCCAGTTCATTGGGCGGCGGCAGCTCAATGACCGGCGTGTCAACAGTCGTATCTGTGGTCAAAGGGGTGATATCGGCAAAACTGTCGGTCTGATCGTTAATCGGCTCGTCGGCAACCGGTTCTTCCACCGCGGTTTCACGGGCTGCCGGTTCTGCCGCCGGTTGGGCGGTTCCTTCATCTTCGCTGCCGTCAACGGCCTGCTCATCCTGGGGGGCGGACTCGTCGCTGCTTCCCTCTTCCCCGGCGCCGGTGGCCTCTTCGTCCGCTTCGCCGGCTGCGGCCAGCTCATTGCTGAAGGCGGCCAGATCCTGCTCGGACAGCTTGCGCGGCGGCTCGGGCGCACTGTTCATGGTGACGCTGGTGCCGTGCCCCGGAATGGAAATGGCCACCGTGCCGAAGGAATTGGTGACATCAATGCCCCTGCCGCCCTGGAATACCACGGCCAGTGTGGAGGCGGTCACGGTGCCGGCGTACATGGAGCCGCGGATGCCGATGGTGGCGGCCGGGGTCTCGGTGGTGAAGTTCTGCGGGGAGGCCTTGGTGATAGCGCCCCCCATCACCCGGAAAACTCCCTCCTTGACCTTTGTTTTCAGGGTGCCGGTATTCTCTTCCGGCTGCCAATGGTATTCGGCGATCTTCATTTCGCTGTTCTGGCCGAGACTGTAGATGGTGTTGTCCGTAAAGAGGATCTGGATGCGGCCGCCCTTGGCTGTCTTGATGGTGTCTTCGACATGGATCGGCGCCTTAACCACCAGTTTGCGCATCTCGCCCCTGGCGTTGATGGCCTGCACCTTGCCGCGGCAGGCCACCACGGTTGCCGCCGCCTCCCCTGATTCTTCGGCCTGGACCGCGGTCGGCAGGAGCAGCAGCAGGACAAGCAGGCTAAAATAGGCTCTGATGTATGGAGTGGGCAGGCAGCTTCTTTTCTTCATGGCATGGGTACCTGGTATTCTTGCAGGGCTGTTTTAAAATCCCAAGGTCAGTGACAGCGTGATGATATTTTTCCGGTAGGTGTAAATCTCGATATTGGATTCCGAGTCCAGATAGGCGTAAACCAGCTGGGCTGAAAGGGTCCTGCGGGCGTCCTCGGACTGCCAGAGCATTTTTGCCAGGCCTGCCCGCAAATCCTCAATGGTATCGGAGCGGGTGACCAGGAAGAAGGGATCCGGTCCCTGATAGTCGCTCTTCTGCATGCCGATGCTGGCGAAGGCGGAGATGTCTTCGCTCAGCTGCCGGTCATACTGCAGGGTCCAGCCGATGCGGTCGTAACCGAAGACCTTGGCCTCGGCATCTTCCACTTCCTGGTAAAAATTGGTGGAAAGCCGGTTGGCGCCGACCACCAGCACTGGGTTGAAATAAAGCAAGTAGTTGGTGGCATCCCGGAAGCCGTCCGTAAAATTGTTTTTTTCCTCCAGGCGGCCGCCGAAGTTGAAGAGCATGCGCTCGATGGGCAGGGTCAGGGCCGTGGCAAAGCCGAGGGATTCCTGGTAGCGGTCATGCTCCACATCAATATGCTTGGCGGTTACGCTGTTACTCCACATGAATTTGTCGGTCTTCCAGACCGGGCCGGTGTTCAGGCCGAAATAGTAGACATCAAGATCCTGCTGGTTCTCGTACAGGGCATTATAATTGGTAAAGGTGGTCTTCCAGGAGAAGCGCTGATCCTCAAAAATATACACATGGTTGATCACCGCGGTGGTGTCATAAATCTGGTCGCTTGTCGGTGTGGCCGTGGGACCGGTAAGCTGGAGGGAGCCCAGAATGATATCGGAAACCGGCGACTGGTAGACATTGTCATCCCAGTTGACCCCGGCGGTCAGGGTACCGGTGAAGAAATGCCGCCTCTCCCCCTCCTCAATGGCCGCCAGATATTTTTCAATATTTTTCCACACCGGCTCCGGCGGATTGGTGGCCAGCACCTCCCGGAAATACTGTTTGGCCATTTCCTTGAAACCCAGACGGAGATGGCAGCGGGCGATTTCCAGCTTGACCCGGGTGGCGCCTGGGTCCATGATCAGTACCCGGTCATAGGCCATGAGCGCGGTTTCATAGTCACCCAGTTCAAAGGCGGTGCGACCGAGATAGAAGTTGATGTCAGGGTTGGCCGGGTCCTCACGGAAGGCCTTGTCAAAATAGGTGCGGGCCTCGGCATAGTTGCCGGAAAGGAAGAGCTGCTTGCCCTGCTTAAAGTCGGACGGCGGCATTGCCGCGATCGCAGGGCGGGGCAGCAAAATCATGAACAATGAAATGGTGAGGAGAAGACGCATCGTGTGTTTTTCCAGATTTTAAAAGATGTTAGAGGTTGTTGTTCGTATATTAGGCTAGCAGATGAGGCGGGGAAAATAAAAGATAAATCTTCGCAATACGGCAGGGGAAATCAATTTTACCCATGTTTCGCCTGAAAATGTTGAAGGGCAAGCGAAGTATTTGCCGCTTGACAATCCCTGCGAGCCCATCTAGTTTTATTGCATATTTTCTGTTTCTGTTCTCGGTTATCAATAAAAATGGAGTGTCTTGAGTGAGCCATCATGAATTCGGCTATGGGGCAAAACGGATTCTTATTCGTATCATCCTGCCGTTTGCCCTGTTATTTTCAATTACCACAGTCACATTCTGGCTGCTCTCCTCCTATCTCATCGGCCGTTATCTGCAGGATGACCTGAGGCAGCAGATGGTCAGAGTTGCCAGGGTCATATCCCAGTCCAGTTATGTTTTGAATCCTCTTATTCTCCTGCAGATGAAGGATGTGATCAATGCCGAGATTATCCTCTTTGATGACCAGGGCAGAATTTTAAATTGCACCATTGCCGGATGTGAAGGGGACGTTGTGGCCAGGGAGATTGTCGGCAAAGGTTTCAGGGCTGAAAATGCCGGTGAGCCCATCATAGAGTTTCAGGGCGTGCACTATAATACCATCACCCAATCTTTAACCATTCCAGGGCGGGGACAGGGCTTTCTGAGTCTCTGGAAGCCTGCCGGGGAATCGGATCAGCTGCAGACACGGATTTTTGTCACCACGGGCTGGCTGGCACTGGTGGGCATTCTGGGGATGACCCTGTTGGGGTATTTGATTGTCAGAACGATCACCTTGCCGGTTGAGGAACTGGTTGGGGTGACAAGTAAGATTGCTGGAAACGATTTCAGCCAGAGGGCTGTGGTGCGCAGCAAAGATGAGATCGGTATGCTGGCGCAGTCTTTCAACCGTATGATGGATCAGCTGCAGAGTTATGAAAAGAGGCTGGTCGAGTCTGAAAAGATGGCAACCGCTGGCCGGATGGCTGCCGGCCTGGCCCATGAAATCAGAAACCCGCTGACCAGCATCAAGATGTTTGTCCAGGTTCTGCACGGTCGTCTGCATGGCCAGCAGGATAATCAGAAGATGGCTGCCTCCCTTGTTCAGGAAATCGAGCGACTGGAGCGCATTATCGAGCAGATTGTTGAGCGCGCCCGGCCCGGCGAGCTATGCAGGAGACGGGGCAATATTAACGATCAGCTTACCGAGTTGCTGGCCCTTGCCGCGCCATCACTGCAGGCTGGTAATATTCTTCTGGAGAGCCGTCTCTCTGACGCGCTGCCGGAACTTTACTATGACCCGGAAAAGATGAAGCAGGTTTTCTGGAATCTGCTTATAAACAGCAGAGAGGCCATGCCCAAAGGCGGAAGGATTGAGATTGCCTCGTCTCCTGTACCCGGTGGCGTTGAAATTACCTTTGCCGACACAGGCATGGGCATAAAAGACGGCAATGTTGATATCTGCTTCAAGTCTTTTTACTCGACCAAGCCCGAAGGCCTGGGGCTGGGGCTTTCCACCAGCCGTAAAATTGTTGAAAAGCATGGCGGCGCGCTTGAACTTGCCAACCGCTCCGAAGGCGGGACCACAGCCACCATTCATCTGCCGGTTGGAGAAGGGGAGTCATGAGCAAAATTCTGGTGGTTGATGATGAACAGATGATCCGCTTGGCCTTTGCCGAGTTTCTCAAGGACGAGGGGCACTCCGCCCTGCTGGCGGAAGACGGTGAATCAGCTCTGGAACAGGTCAGGGTGCACAAACCGGAAATTATCTTCCTGGATTACCGACTTTCGACCCGTGATGGCCTTGAGCTTCTTGCGGAAATCAGGAATCTGCTCCCAACAGCTGCCGTTATTTTCATGACAGCCTTTGGCACCATGGATGTAACCATCCGGGCCATGCAGCTCGGTGCCTATGAATATCTGACCAAACCTTTTGATCTGGCCAAGGTCAGGGATATTATCCACCGGATCCTGACCGGCAGGAATACGATCGCCTCGCTTGGCCAAGGCCAGTCGCTGCCGGCGGTCTCCCTGGATCAGATGGTGGGGCGGAGCGCGTCCATGCAGGAAATTTACAAGATGATCGGCCTGCTCACCACCCAGGATGTCACGGTGCTGGTCACCGGCGAGAGCGGGGTCGGCAAGGAACTGGTTGCCCGGGCCATCCATGACAATAGCCCCCGCCGGTTGGAGCCTTTTGTGGCGGTCAATTGCGGGGCGGTGCCGGAGAATCTGCTGGAGTCGGAGATGTTCGGCTACGAGCAGGGGGCTTTTACCGGGGCCGGCGCTAGAAAGATGGGCAAATTCGAGGCGGCCGGCCACGGCAGCATATTCCTGGACGAAATAGGCGAACTGCAGCCATCTCTACAGGTAAAACTGCTGCGGGTGTTGCAGGAGAAAAGCTTTGAAAGGGTGGGGGGCAACAGCCCGGTGCCGGTCCAGGCCCGGATTATTGCCGCCACCAACAAGGAGCTTCATGCCGAGATGCTGGCCGGTCGTTTTCGCAAGGATCTCTTTTACCGGCTCTATCTGGTCCACATCAATATCCCCGCCCTGCGGGAAAGGCGGGAGGATATTCCGCTGCTGGTGGATCATTTCATCAGCAGGTTCAACCGGGAACAGAGCCGCAAGGTATGCGGCGTGGCCGCTTCCGTCATGCAGGCCTTTCAGGGGTATTCCTGGCCGGGCAATGTGCGGGAGCTGGAAAACCAGATCAAGCGGGCTATGGTCCTCTCCCGCGATGATATTCTCATTGACGAATATTTTGAGTTTTCTTCCCAGACACAACCCTCCGGGCAAATCTCTGCATCATCCCTTGTCGATGCCAGCAGGCAGCTTTTCGCTTCATTGCTCAAGGCGGATGCCAATCCCCCCCTGCTCATGGAGTATATGGTCGGTATCGTTGAAAAGACGATCATTGACGAGGCATTGCGGGTTTGCAACGGCAATCAGGTGCATGCCGCCCAGATGCTCGGTATCCATCGCTCCACTTTGCGGCAAAAGATGAAAAATCACGGCTTATAGCCTTTGTGTTGCCGGCTTAATAAACCGCTTATGCTGAGAAAGGACTAATATAAAGGGTGCAGGGGAAATTCTATTTTTCCGTTATCCGCTATTTTTTCCGGTTTTGAGGAAAAAATAGCGTGAAGACCTGGGGTGATATCCTATTAACTCTTGTATTTATTCACAAAAAAAATAATAAATCGATGGCGTGTTTTTTGCTTTCTATTTATTTTATTTATTTTTGGTAAAAATTAGTTGCGGAGTATGTTTGTTTTTTTAGGTGATATTTCTGTAGTGATTCTGAAGAGTTGTTTGTAAGAAGGTATTTTTTTGCGGCTTTGGCAAAGCTTGTCCTGTTGTCTTGGGTGCTTCCGGGCAAGGTAAAATGTAAATGGAAGCGGCCTGCATGGTTTGTTGGGTAAGTTGGCGAAGACGAATGACAAAAAGGAGGAAAAAATGAAGAAGTACAAACTGGCAGTTCTGGCGCTCATGACTGTAGGGCTTAGTGCCTCACCGGCCATGGCAACAAGCTCTCTGTTCGATTGGGCTTTCAATGTCGATGGCACGACATTGGAAAATTATCTTGGCGACTCAATGCCGACTGTGGGTAGTCTTGACGCAAGCACTGGTCTGGGAACACTCACCTGGTCAACAAGCGTTGTCGGCAGTCACAGTTTTCTCGCCTTTTTCGATTATGAAATCGATGAGGGGATAAATACTTATTTTAATGAGAATGCTGAAGCAGTCAACGTGGGGGATGCTGCTGCCGGACAATCCTGGGAGATCGATGAGCCTGGCTTTGTGTTTGGCGATATTTACGACAATCTTGTAGCCGGGACGCTGGATGGATTGAATGGGGTGCCGGATAGCGCACCGGATGACGTCTCCTGGGCCATGGGTTGGGACTTTATTTTGGGCGCCGATGAGACTGCCACTATCACCTTGAGTCTTTCCGATACGGCGCCTGTGTCCGGCTTTTATCTGGCACAGTTTGATCCCGACTCTCAGGAAAGTATTTATTTTTTCAGCAGTTTGGATATCTCCGGCGGCGGCACGGAGCCAGTTCCCGAGCCTGCCACCATGCTGCTCATGGGTACTGGTCTTGCCGGACTGCTCGGTATCGGCCGGAAAAAAATGAAAAAAGCATAAAAGGGTAAAATGCTGGCCAAAACCGGTTTCGGGGGAAAACGGTGCTGGTAAAGCGAGTTAGCTGATGTTTGGATAAAAAAACAGAAGTGGGGAAGTGAAAAACAAGATAAAGGGGGAAAAATGAAGAATAAAAAATTATACACCATTGCGGCCCTGACCGGAGTCGGGTTGTTGCTGGCAGCATCTCTGGCCTCAGCGGCGGTGGATAAAGTTCGCTGCATCGTCTGGCAGGGTGACCCGGCAAAATACCACACGGCGCTCAGCGGCCAGAGTGCACAACTGAAGGCGGTCATCACCACCGACAGCACTGCCACGGTTTGGTACAAATGGGTCTACGGCGACGGCACCGAATCCACGGTAACCGCGCTGAGCGGCGCCACCCAATATAAAGTTGCCACCACCCATACCTATACCGGCGCCGCGGAAACACCGTTCACCGCCCAGTTGCAGGTGGACAGTGTTGACAACACTATGGCGAATGCCGTAAGCGACAATTATCTTGTCAAACTCCAGGACTCATCCTTGGATAGCCGGGTCAATATCGCCATAGACAAAGGGTTGTGGTGGCTCTATACCAACAACTATACTGACAGCTACCTGCATACTTTTGACGGATCGCCGTTTATGGCCTGGAATCAAACTTCATACTCCAGCACCTGGGCTTCTCCCACTGCCTCAGCGGTGCAGGCTTTTGCCATCAATAACCACAAAACAACCGGCAATATCAATGAGGATCCCTATGTGGAGGCGGTACAACTGGGGATGAACTGGTTGGTGCAGGGTTATTATTACACCACCTCCTATCCCATGCTGCAGACGGTGTCTATTGGACTGCAGCATGGTGTCGATGACCCGGAAGAGGGGCAGGCTGCGCCAAACGGTGTAGGCATTCAGGTGAGGAGTTATACGTACTACCCAATCTATGAAGGCGGACAGGTTATGGATGCCATCATCTCCTCCGGCGTACAACCTGGGGACAGCACCAACCGCGATTTCACCTCCAGGGGTTCCGCCTGGACCTATGGCGAACTGCTGCAGGACATGGTGGACATGTATGCCTGGGGCCAGTATGACGGCAATTCTACCTATGGTATTCTTGGTGGCTGGCGCTACAGTTGGAACCAGGGACCCGATAACTCCGCCTGCCAGTGGGGAGCAATCGGCATGAGCCCGTCCCAGGAAGCGCCCTGGAGCTGTACGGTTCCGGGCTGGGTGAAAACCTATAACGCCAACTGGTTGAATTACAGCCATCAGAGCTGGTATGTGGGCACACTCAATGTCGGCGGTTTCGGCTATACCGGATCGGGCAATGGTTATGGCACCTCTCCCTCGGGCCTGGTGCAGATGGCCTTTGACGGCCAGGTTGGTTATGACGATCCCGCCACGGTCGGCGATGACCGCGACATAAAGTGGGTCCGCACCGAGAATTATTTTGCCTATTACTGGAGTAACTTCTTAAGCTCAAACAATACCTATGGCTGGTATGCCTTTGCCAAGGCCATGCGGCTGGCCGTGCCGCAACCGGTGGAACGGTTGCTCTACAATAATCTGGACTGGTATCCGAGCCTTGCCGACAAGATCGTCTCCTTACAGAATTCCACAGGTTACTGGAACGGCACCTACACCAACACGCCCTTGTCAACCGCCTGGATGATCATCACCCTGCGGCCGGCCCTGTTCCGGGCGGCGCCCGTTGCCTGTTTTAATGCCGATCCCAATCCGACCTATCCTGATGCGGTCATTTCCTTTGACCCTGCCTGCTCCGATCACTCTGAAACCGGCAAGGATATCAGTAACCTGGTCTCGTTTGAATGGGATTGGAATCATGACGGCGTCTATGATGAGAGTACCGTCGACCCGGATGCTGTAACCCATTCCTTTGCCTGCGCCTCTCTGCCCTGCGTCTATCCTGTCACCCTGCGGGTCACGGATGACAGTGATCCGGACAGTCTGAGCGCAACCTATACCATGGACATTGATATCACTAATCCGCCGCATCCGCCCTCTGCCGATGCTGATGGGCCGTACATGGTTTCCCTCTGTACTGCTGACTCTCTGACCCTGGACGGCTCGGCTTCATTTGATCCGAACGAAGGAACCCATGAGGCGGGATGCGCAACCTGTCCGGATGACACCATCACTGACTGGGGCTGGGATCTGACCCCGCCTCTCACCGGTTTTGATGACGAATCAGGCGAGATCGTCACCGTTGTGCCCGGCGATTATTTTACCGCCGGATCGCATAATGTCGGCCTCAGGGTAACCGACAATACTGCCGCCGCCTATCCCGGCAGTGGTGATCCCAACCTCACCGATACTGACTTTAGTTCTGTTGACGTTTCCGGGGATTGCCAGATGTGCACCCTGAGTGCCCGGCCCAAGTTGGATAAGGTGCAACTGGTATGGACCTCCACCGGTGCTGCAAGTTATGATATTTACCGCAGTACAACGGGCCCCAACTCCGGTTTCACTTTGATAGCCGATGATCACGTAACCGACTATGCCACCTATCTGGACAGCCCGGTAACCATTGGCACAACATACTGGTACCGTGTGGTTGATAGTAATAACTGTGGTTCTGTTGCGGTAAGCGTTGTGCCTTCACTCAGAACCAGATAACTTACAGCAGTAATTTTGAGTTGATACTTGTCGCAAGCCGGCAGCCTTCAGGCGGCCGGCTTGCGGTTATTTCGCGGTACGAAAAAAATCTTCCGCCTCTATAAATAATGGTAGATAAAAATCCATATTTTCTTTTGTCCGACAGGATCAGGGTGTTTTTGGGTTCAGCCATGGTAACGCTCATCCTGCTGGGGATAACCGTCTTCCCTGTCAATGCCGGCGACCAGCCCTCTTCTTTCACCCTTGAAATGCATGATTCACTTGTAGACCTGGCTGCCGAAGATGTGCCTTTGCGGGAAATTCTCAAGGCAATTTCCCGTAAGTGCGGACTCACGCTGCGATCAGCTGACCAGGCCACGGAGTTGATTTCCTGTCGTCTCCATTCCGTCACCCTGGCAGAAGGTCTGGAGAAGTTGCTGGACCACTGGAACTACGCCTTGCTCTACACAAAAGACAGCCAGGGGCACTCTGTTCCCGACACCCTCTGGGTCATTAACCGAAACCCGCACCGTATGTCTGCTGACGCGGCGGATGATAATCCACCTCGTCTTGCTCGCATTGAAGAAAAAGAACACCCCCCACAGGACCACTTGAAAAAGTATAAGAAACAAGATATTGCCGCTGTTTTTTCAAACAGTAAAAAAGTCCTGCTTGACATTGACGCAAAATCAATCGACGCAGCAGGATTAATCGATGCGGAGCCATCTCCGTTAATTGAAGATGAACAGCAAAGGTGTATCAAGATCACCAGGCTTTCCGGTCCCTCGCCGTTAACAGAGATCGGCCTGCAGGAAGGTGATCTGATCATGAATGTCAACGGTAACCCGGTCGGTTCTGCGGCAGATCTTGTCCAGCTCTTGTCCACGCAGCCTGATAGTGATGTGTCGGTTATACGCATTGAAAGGTTGCGGGATGGCAAAATTGACCCGATTTATCTTGAACTGCAGTAAGGCAATATAGTTCCCTCCTTGTTTTTTTTGTTTGCAGCAGATCCAGGAAATTGAGCCGTGTGGCGGTAAAATAAGTTATTTCCGGGTTGTAGAGGTCCTGTCGCTTTTCGCTCATCGTTACGTCAATCCCCCTCTCGTGAAATCCATTTTCCAGGAATTTTCTTTCCTTATTCATGGAAATAAATGTGAACGGATACCCAGAAGCATGTGCTGCTGTACAAAAAATATACAGCGATGTTGTGGTTCTGTACATATCGGGAAACCAGACAATGAGAGGGGAAATTGGCAATAAATATTTTTCTATAAAATCGTGTCGTTATCATTTAGACTCTTAGTCCATTTTTTTGACCATAACGGCAAGATTTTTGCTTTAGATTAATATCAAAATATCATGATATGAACTCCCCCAACATATCTTGATTTTTCTCCCCACTTTTTGCGATGAAGTGACCAGGCCACCTTCCCCCGGTGGTTGGCATGTTTCAAAGCATAGTTTTTATCCAACACAAAGTATCCTTATCTTATCCTCTGGACAAGATAAGGGACAGCTATGCTATCTTTGCTTCTCCCCATCACCTATTGCATCAAATTGCACTTGTTTTCGCCAATATGTCTTTGCTGGCTGAACTGTTAGTATGCATCGCGCCGGTTAGACAGATGAACATGGCCCTTGTTGTCTTTTTAAAAGAGACTAGTACAATGTAAAATTTAAACATTCGTATTTTTGCGTGATATTTGTTATAGTCGTCTTCAAAATACAAGGAGGACGACGACATGGCGCCACGATACAGAGTGACATTAGCAAAAGAGGAAAGAGAAGACTTGGAGGCGATCTCAACCAAGGGGAAAAGGGCAGCCCGCACCGTTTT
>JAHILF010000122.1 GCA_018897105.1 Pseudomonadota bacterium | reverse complement strand
CGGGGAAACCCAGTCTCGTTTACCATCCTCTGGCAGCGCTTTAAGGCGCAATGGTTGATACCACACCATATCGTGTATCCGGAGACTGAAGGTTCGTGTTGCCAATGTTAAATGGTAGACCAAGTGGCCAAGTTAACACTATTCCTGATAATTGCTCAGCATACATGAGTAAAAATGTGCCTGCCCGGTTGCTGCTATAACGCCTGACGCAAAATCTTGCCCACGTCCCGCCAGCCGAGCAGCCGTGCCGTTGAACGCTGATGCGATGTTTCGCCTCCATAGACCACCACATTATCCAGATGCAGGGACAGGCCGGCTGTCTTTATTCTCCCGGCAATCTGTTCAAATCCCTTGAAAAAATCAGGAGCTGCCGTGGCCGCAGATTTGACCTCGACGGCATGCAAACAATCACCACGTTGGATCAATACATCCATTTCCAACCCGCGGCTTTCACGATAGTGGTGCAGAATCGGCTGCTCGCCCTGGTTGGCTAGTGCTTTATACAGCTCCGACACCACCCAGCTTTCGAAAATAGCCCCTCGCAGAGGATGTAACCGGAGTTGTCCAGGCTCTCTGATCTGCAGAAGATAGCAGACCAGCCCGGAATCCAGGAAATGAAGCTTGGGTGCCTTCACTATCTGCTTGCGGATGTTGACATGCCAGGCTGGTATCCGGTGAATGATATAACTAGCCTCCAGAATAGATAACCAGGATTTTGCAGTATTATGGGAAACCCCAGTATCACTCCCCAGAGACAAAAGATTGATCTCCTGCGCAGTGCGTCCAGCGCAGAGCTTGAGAAAGCTGGAAAAAGTTAGCAAGTCACCGACATTCATGACCTGCCGGACATCACGCTGCACATAGGTGGCGATATAGTCGGCTAGCCACTGGTGGGCCGGAATGTTATGGTCATAGATCCTCGGATAAGCGCCTTGCCAGAGTAAGGTAAAAAGATCATCCGGTACCTCGGAGAAGCCCTGCAGCTCATCAAAATCAGGGGGCAACAGGGTTAGCAGGCCACAACGTCCGGCGAGGGACTGGGAAATGATCTGCGATATGCCGAAATGCTGCGAGCCGGTGAGAATAAAACGGCCAGGCTCTGGAAGTTCATCAACTTCGGCTTGCAAATAGCTTACCAGTCCAGGTGCCTGCTGGATCTCGTCGAGGACGGCACCCTGCCGGTATTCCATCAGAAATCCCCGCGGATCGCTCTCGGCAAACTCTCGGAAATCCAGGGATTCCAGCGATACATAGGTCTTATCCGGAAAGGTGGCTCGACACAGCGTGGTTTTTCCTGCCTGTCTAGGGCCGGTCACTGCCACCACGGGATAATATGAGGCGAGTTGCAACAGCCTGTCTGTGAGTTTTCTGCTAATCATAGAATCAATGATAGCGAGTCTCACATAAATTGTCAATCAGATATACAATCCATGCAATCAGAAATCATAGAAGCAGCCACCGCAGCTATTCTGATCTCACTTGCCGTTTTTCAGCACAGCTTTATCGTTAATCGCCATATTGAATATATTCACTGGCGCTCTCAAGCCTGGACGAAGGCTTGAGTCTTTAGATTCCTGAACTTTTTTGGCCCCGTTGGGGGCGGGAAATCTGTGATCAATTTCCTTGACACAATTGCAATCGCCGCCGGCCTGTGCTAGTTTGTTTTCTTATTTGCGTCATCATGCCTATTCAATCATACGGATTGGTCTCAAACCATGAAAACAGCACCTGAAATCACTGTACAACTGATCCATATCGAAGGACCCCTTAAAGGACAGATTCTGGAGGTATCCGACCCGGAAATCAAGATCGGCCGCCATTCCTCCTGTCAGCTCCAATTCCCGGCCGACTACAATATCATTTCCAGGCAGCACGCCACCATCAGCCGGGAGGGGAACCGTTTCAAACTGACGGACCACAGCTCCAACGGCACCATTGTCAACGGCAAGAAAATCAAGGAAGTGTATCTGAAAGACGGGGATGTGATCACTATTTCCGAAGGCGGGCCCAAGGTCAGCTTCCTGACCCAGGTTGGCGCTCCCTCTTCTGCCCCGGCAAAGATCGCACCGGCCCCACCGCAACCGGAGTTCGTCCCCCCTCCTGCTCAGCCGCAGCCGGCAGCAAGGGAGTACATACCGCAGCCGCCTCCTGCCGCCCCCCAGCCGGAGGCCAGAGAGTACATCCCCCAGCCTCCTCCTGTCAGCCCGCAGCCCGCGCCCAGACCGTACATACCGCAGCAGCCGCCCCCTGTCAGCCGGCCGGCGGAACCCGCACCACCCCGTGAAAGCAAGGAGCCATTGATCATTCAATACGGCCCGACCCTGCGCTCCTTTGACAGACTACCCTTAAAGATCGGCAAGCACCCGAGTTGCGATTTTCAGCTTGATCATGCGGCCATTCATGACCTGCACGCGGAAATTTATTTTGCCGACGGAGACTACTGGGTGCGGGATCTTACCGGCAGGCACCTGGTTACCGTGGGCGGCGTTGCCGCTGATCAGGGCGCCCCGCTCAGACTAAATGACGAACTGTTTTTCAGCCCCGCAGGTCCCTTTTTTCAATTTCTGGGAAAAGGCCGGCTGGGCGAGTTGGAAAGAACGCCGGCTCCGCCGGCTGAAGAGGCGCAGGAATTCAGCGACCGGGCCTCTGAAAAGATGCAGAAGAAAAGTGCCTCGAAGAGCCCGATGTCTTTTCTGAAAAAGATTTTCTCAAAGGATTGAACGGCGGGATAAGCAGGCCGGGCCTCACGGATGTTTTGCCACGTTACCCATGCGGGGAGGGGGAAAATCTTGAGCAGAAGCTATACCGACTCTTTCAACAAAGGCATCCCCTTGCCAAGTTTTCCCAGCACCTTATCGATCTGCTCAAGGGTCATGATGCCCTGTTCAAGAAGTATCCTGCCGATAAGCCTGTGCTGACCTTTTTCAATGTCTTCCATGACCTGGATTTTGAGGGCATCGACAAACTCTTTGGGCGTGACATATCCGCTTTCTATGGCAATGACACCAAAACGCTTTTCCAGATGCTGGGTTTCCATCTCTTCCTTCATTTACGCCTCCCGTTTTTTCCATCTTATATCGGGCCAATCAGCAAAAGCAAAAAAAAATTTCAAATTATTCATGATCCGAATATACTGGTCATTGGATCAAAACATATTTTTTCATAAAACAACATCGAGCAACCCCTGCTCCGCAACTGTCAGGATCTTTTACTTTTTTATTTTCGCGCAACCGGACTTCAATGGCAAACAGGCCGCAGGCCTTTACCCTGAGAGTGATTCATGAAAAGGCTGGACGGCACAATCCCATGGAATAATTTTCATCTCTCCTATTGCGGCATTTCGGACCGGGGACGGATCCGCAAAGAAAACGAGGATGATTTCCTGGTCATGGAAAGTCATCGTCTGTTCTGCGTGGCGGACGGCATGGGTGGCCAGGTGGCCGGCAAGCTGGCCAGTCAGACCACCCTGGAAGGGGTGTCCCGCTGCATGACTTATCTGGCTGATACCGGAGACACGACGATCCCCTACGGTCTTACCGTTGATATGCTGGACAAACCGAGACTGGCCTGTATCGCGCAATTTGCCAATTACCTGGTACACCAGAAAGCTGACGGCAGTAGCATGGGTTCAACCCTGGTTGCGGGCCATTTCACTGAAAACCGCCTTGATTTTGCCCATGTGGGCGACAGCAGACTCTATCTGTGGCGGGACGGCCAACTGACCCAGTTGACGGAGGACCATTCCCTGGTCTACGAGCTGTACAAGGTGGGCAACATCAGCCGGGAGGAAATGCGGTCACACAATCTGCGCAACATCATCACCCGCGCCATCGGCACCCATCCCCAGGTGGAACCGAGTCTCGGCAGCATCGATGTCCGGCTGGGGGATATCTTACTGCTCTGTTCGGACGGTCTGACAACCATGCTCGAATCCGATGAGATCGCGGCCGTTTTAGCAGCAGGGCTGGACCCGCAAGGGATTGTCCAGACCCTGGTGGCAAAGGCCAATGAAGCCGGGGGACGGGACAATATTACCACCCTGCTGATTGCCACCCAATGACGTAACAGGCTACCGAAAGGTCATGACCTGCATCATCTGTTTTGCGGGTATATCGTTTTATACTGTTCCGGATGAAACATTTTTATACACTCCGGGCAGATCCCATGAGTGAAGACAGCCTCGGAATGTTTTGAGATATAGGCCTCAATCTGAATCCATTGGCCGTCATTATCCCTGATATTTTTACAGTGGGAACAGATGGGGAGAAAACCGCTCAGCGGATATCGTTTGACTTCAGCCAGGGCCTTCTGCAGTTCATCGACCAATTCAGTTTTTTCCTCCTCGGCCTGACTGAATTTGGTGATGTCCCTGAAACTCCAGACCCTGCCTTTGTTGCTGCCATTGATGACCAGAGGCCGGGTATAACGTTCGATGCTGCGGCCATCCTTAAAAAAAATGACATCAAGATCGGTTACATCGGGACTGCGGTAAAGGTCTTTGACTTTCTGCAGGAACGCTTCCGGATGCTGAACCTGATCCAGCACATATTCCAACGCCTTATCATCCCCATACTGCTCCAGAATATGCGACGGAATCTGCCATATTTCCACAAACCGTTGATTGTAGGTCAGCAGTCGCCCTTCTGGATCCACCGCAAGAATGCCATCCGTGGTGGACTCCAATACGGCTTTCAGCAGGAAATTGGTCTTTTGCAGTTCCTGTTCGACAAGTTTGCGCTTGGTGATATCGCGAATAATCTCAATGCCGGCCACAAGTTTACCCGTGCTATCCTTGAGAGGTGAGGCGGCAATTTCCACATATTTTGTGTCGTTGCCGTAGGTCATGATCTTTTCAATCTTATGAATCCTGCCATCCTGCCATGTTTGGGTAAGAGCGCATTCCAGACACACTTCTTTTCTGCCCTGATAGGCGGCATAACAACACTGGCCGGTATTGTCACCAAAAAGACCGTCCGCAATCTTATTCTGATAAAGTACCCGGTAATCCGTATCAATGATGATTACAGGGTCGCCTATTGCCGCGATAATGTCCTCGGATTTGGCCTTTTCCTCCCCCAGTTTCTTGAGTAATGCCTCAAGATCATTGTGCAATTCGGCACACTTATTTTCCAAGGCATTGTTGTACTGTTCCAGTCCGGAATAATCCGTCTTTTTATTCATATGCTGTTCACTTTATCCTAGTCATCGCGGACCTGTTCCCTATGCCCTCGATCTGATATGGTAAGCGTGTTGATCATCAACTTTCTATATTACGGATTATATGCGATAGGCAACAGCTTTTACAATACGGAAACAATACGGATTTAATGCTGAAAGAATATCAGCAATTAACGCAGGGAAAGGATGTGAGACCTGAGATTTACCTGTTTGTTCTTGATGCCCAGCTTGATTCTGATGTTATCCCGGTACGTCTCCACCGTGCGGGATGACAGGCCGAGCAGTTCGGCTATGTCTTTATTGGTCATGCCGTTTTTTATAAAATCGACCACCTGAATTTCCCGCGGTGTCAAACCCGGGAACTGTTCATAGAGATTGCGGGAAAATGATGCGGTTATCTGGCGCAGGTTGGATTTGATGATGTCCACATATGCCTTCTGCTGTTTGTCAGTCAACTTCATATCCAGATTTTCCAGATGGGGAGTAATCAGCTCGTTGATATTGGCCAGAACATTTTTTTCCAGTTCCTGCCTGGCATCTCCGCATTGTTTGAGTAAAATTCTCAAGGCAATATTGGCCTCTTCGAGCTTCTGGCTCCGCCTTTGCAACTCCTCCTCGATCTGTTTGTGTTCGGTTATATCATCTCCGGAAAACAGGATACCGTTAATGCGGCCTTCCCCATCCGTTAATATGGTATTATGAAAGGAAATAATCCGCTCCTCGCCACTGCTGGTCAACACGGGATTCTCGTAATATTTGACCGGTTCGACATCACCGCTCATTAATTGGCTGAATACCTTTTTGACACTGTCCGCCATTCGCGTTGGCACGAATTGATCAAACCAGTTTCTGCCGAGCACTTCCTCCTCTTTGACCTGCAACAGGCAGCAGCCATGCTGGTTGATCAGCGTAATCTCGCCTGCCGCATTGAGGGCGATCAGCATGACGCCTGCAATATCGAGATATTTCTGTTTTTTTTCCTGGGCCTCTCTCAACTCATCCGTTCCCAGTTCAACCCTCCTTTCCAGGGCATGATAGGCTTCCTGGAGGGCTTTCCTCGCCTTTACCCGTTCGGTGATATCCTTGATGATGGCAAGAAAACCCATGGTATTGCCCTCATCATCCCTGACAACCGTCCCAACCGTCTCCGAGTGAAAAATTTCACCGTTCTTTCTGCGGTAACGCGCCTCATAGGGTTTCAGCTTTTCCTCAGCAGTCAGGTTGAAACGTACCTCCCCCTGTTTTTCATATTCCTCGCCGCTGGCGTAAAACTGCTGGGTATTTGCACCGAGAACCTCCTCTTCCGTGTAGCCGAAAATCTGACTGGCTGCGGGGTTGGCCATCATGATCTGGCGATTGGCATCGGAAAACACCACTGCATCAGGAATTGCCTTGAAAATACAGGCAAAACGAACGGAGTCGTGTTTGTATTGCTCTAATTTTCTTTCCAGCTCTTCATAGGTCGGTTTGCCGCTCACAGAGAAATCCTCAATTTTTCGATACAGCTTTTTTCAGTAAATGGAAATGTGTTATTCTTTAGAGCCTCTTGCCAAATGAACATCTACTCCGATCGGCTAAAAATATCCTGTGCGGCGTCTTCCTGGTGAAATCGTCCTCAACGTAGCACTGCTACGCTTCCGGGCGGTTTCACAACTCATCCTTGCACAGAAAATTTTTCTCTCGATCTCGCT
>JAHILF010000121.1 GCA_018897105.1 Pseudomonadota bacterium | reverse complement strand
GTATTTTCAAACACATAGTACCATATACACATCTTAATGTCCCGCGAAAAATGAAGCAATTCTCAGAATCTTCGTTTTTAAAAATCGCACTAACTAACTGATTGCTCGTAGCTAATATCTTTCCGTCCAAGCACTATTTAACATCAAGGTTTTTGGGGGATTAACTATTGGACAAACTGCCGCACCTGGTTTAACAATACGCAACTTTGGTTAATTAACGCTAATGATGAGTTTTTTAAGCATATCACGGCGCTTTTCATTAAAATGAGATAAATGCAAAAAATATCTGCCAGTGCTCCTGCGGAAAAAACGGTTGGCGGGCCTCAGCTCGCCGAGGAGTTACGCATTCAGTCTGAAAAATGCATTGAGTGCAAACTGTGCCGCAAGGAATGCCACTTTTTGCGAAAGTACGGCTCTCCCAAACACATTGCCGATACCTTTGATCCTGCCTCTCCCCAGAGCCAAATGATGCCCTTTGAGTGCAGCCTCTGCCAGCTCTGCGCGGCGGTCTGCCCGGTCAAGATCAATCCTGCCGCCATGTTCCTGGAAATGCGTCGTGAGGCCGTGAACCGCGGAGCCCAGGATTTCTCCGACTATGGCGTTATCATGAATTATGAAAAACGGGGGACCTCCAGGCGTTATTCATACTATGGCCTGCCGGAGAGCTGTGACACCGTATTGTTCCCCGGCTGTACTCTCCCCGGCACCAGACCGGATAAGGTCAAGGCCCTCTTTGAGCATTTGCAGCAGACAATCCCGAGTCTCGGTATTGTCCTGGACTGCTGCACCAAACCCTCCCATGATCTGGGCCGGGAAAAACATTTTCAGGCTATGTTCAGTGAGATGAAAGATTATCTCCTGCAGCACAGGGTGAAAAACGTGCTGGTTGCCTGCCCGAACTGCTACCGGGTGTTCAAACAATATGGTGAGCGGCTGCAGGTAAAAACGGTCTACGAACATCTGGCAACAACATCATTGCCGCGGACGGCAAACATTGCGGGTGCGGTCACGGTCCATGACCCCTGCGGCACCAGAAATGAAGAGCAGATCCACGCTGTCATCAGGCGGCTTGCCACCGAGAAATCACTGACCATACAGGAGATGAAACACCATGGCGTAAGAAGCATCTGCTGCGGTGAGGGCGGGTCGGTGGGCTGCGTGAATCCGGATTTTTCCAAAGGCTGGGGCATACGGCGCAAAGGCGAAGCAGATGGAGTCAGGATTCTCACCTATTGCGCGGGATGCGCCAATTTTCTGGGGCGGCTTAATCCCACCAGCCATATCCTGGATTTACTCTTTGAGCCTGAGGCGACCCTGGCCGGTACGGTAAAAATTTCTAAGGCCCCCTGGACCTATCTCAATCGTCTGCGTCTCAAGAGCTATTTTAAAAAGCACATCAATGCCGCGGCAACCCGGGAAAGGACCTTCACCGGCGAAGAACAGTCGAGGGGTTTAATGCTGAAACGCATGGTCATTCTGCTGGCCCTTGTCGCTGTCATCGTTGCCGTGCGCATGAGCGGCGCCACGCAGTATCTGGAGCAGGAGAAACTCCGCGCTCTGATAGCAGGTTACGGGGCGCTGGCACCGGTCATCTACATGCTGAGCTATGCGGTGGCACCCTCGCTGTTTTTGCCAGGTCTGCCGCTGACCATAGTCGGCGGCATTCTTTTCGGCCCGTTATGGGGGGTTGTCTACACCATCATCAGCGCCACTGTCGGGGCCTGTGTGGCCTTTCTGATTTCCCGCTATATCGGGCGGGATTGGATTGAGAGCAAGCTTCGAAGTTCCCGCTGGAAAAAACTTGATGAGATGGTGGAAAACCACGGCTGGAAAGCAGTGGCGTTTACCAGGGTGATCCCGCTTTTCCCCTTTAATCTCCTCAATTATGCCTTTGGCCTCACCAGGGTGAAATTTCTGCATTATGCCTTGGCGACTTTCGTCTGTATGCTGCCGGCCTGCATTGCCTATATCGTTTTTTCCAGCTCGCTGCTTAATGTGCTGCGGGGCCAGATAACTCCTGAGTTTCTGATTGGTATTGCTCTGATCATCGGGGTATCGGTCATGCCCGCGGTTTACAAAAAAATAAAGGCACGCAGGGCGGGAAGGTAATTGCGCGATAATTATAAGTGAATAGCAATACGATGAATGGTACCGCCATAACACCAACAGTCACATACGACTTTAAGAAATCTCTCATCAACAAGGCAGTGATTGTGGCCGCCATCGCCATGCTTGCCGCCACGGTCTTTTATATTATCCGCCACTATTTTTATATCCTGGATGCCTATGTGTATACCGGCGAGTTTCATCTGCTTTTCATCACGAAAAACATGCATATGACGAAACTTGAGCTGTTTACCGAATACCTGAAACCGATGAGTTTTCTCATGGCCCTGCCTGTCTGTCTGACCGGAACCTGTTATGCCGGGCTGGACCCTTCCTCCTCGCAACAGGTGTTGTTTCAGGCAACCACGGATGCCTTTGGCGCACCCATGAGTTTTCTTTTCGGTTTCCTTGGTTTTTTTGTCTTGGGGCTGCTGTCCTTCGGCATCGGCTCCCTGATCTTCGGGGACATCGTGCCGCTTTTGGCCAGGAACCGATACGGGCAATATCTGGACAAGCTGAAGAATCCCGCTTTGATCACTTTCGCGATCGCCTTTGCCCTGCCCTTTGTGCCCATCATCATAGCCGCAGTAATTGGTGCCGTTTCGAAAGTCCCTTCGACGAGGATGCTGCAATGTATGCTGGCTGGCTTCATGCTGCGAACCCTTGCCCTGATGTTGATGCAGTGAAAGAGATATCGACGCAGGCAAGGGTTTTTTCAATCATATAGGGTTTTTTCAATCATATAAGGAGAACGATGGTCTCGTAAAAAGTCAAAATTTCAAAAAATGATGACACTAACTCAATGAGTTACGACGCAAAAAAAACGTTTTTGGGACTTTTTACGAGTTCATCAGGAGAACAAGATGAAAACGAATAATGAATGTAAATGTTCCTGCTGCACCGATTCCAGATCGGTGCTTCTGGGCAAGGCAGCTGCCGGAAGTCAAGAGCCAAACAATCCCAGAGGCATGACCAGGGGAGAATTTCTCAAGGTGGTCGGCATTGGCATCCTGGGTCTCAGCACCATACCCGGCACCAAGGCCTTTGCCGCAGCGGAGAAAAATGACAATATCAAAATGGTCCAGGGAAAAAACGACCGCATGATTGTTGATCTGGAAAACAAGGAAATCCGGGTTTCCACCGACATCACCAAGGATCCGTCCAAACCATCGGTCATTGACTGGGGCCGGAGATTTCAGGCCTTTTTCGGCGGCTATGGCGGCAAGATGGAAAAGTTTTTCGTGTTTAGCACCAATACTGTTCACTTAATATTTATGAATCGTTATTTCAATTATCATGATCTGGGTTTTCATCCTTCCTCGTGGGCGAAGAGGATAGCTGCTCATTTTACGTTTTACTCCGCGTGGATTACAGCGAGATTTACGTTCAGCAACGCGTTCTTCGAGAATTTCATTCAACACCGCCTCATGAAAAGCTTTCCTGGCCTGAGGGGGGAATAAAAGCAAAGTGTGTCATTTTT
>JAHILF010000120.1 GCA_018897105.1 Pseudomonadota bacterium | reverse complement strand
GTATTTTCAAACACATAGTACCATATACACATCTTAATGTCCCGCGAAAAATGAAGCAATTCTCAGAATCTTCGTTTTTAAAAATCGCACTAACTAACTGATTGCTCGTAGCTAATATCTTTCCGTCCAAGCACTATTTAAGTAATGAGTGTCACACCTGTCAAGATCGGTATGATAACATGAAAAAAAATTTCAATTTAACACTTTACTTATTTATAGGAATTAATATTATTTTAATCTCATTCAATTCTGCGTCGCACCTTTGGAGGAAAAAAAATGGAACATAACTGTATAAAACCGCTAAAAGTTGGTCAGCAAGTGGATAGCTTCACCATGGAAACATACATTCCCACCGACTTTTCGTTTGGCCAGATTTCTCTTGAACAACTGAAAAAACAAGGCAAATGGACGGTTCTTGTTTTTTATCCGGCGGATTTTACCTTTGTCTGCTCCACCGAGCTTGCCGATTTTGCTGATAAGCATGAAGAATTCCAGGCCGCAGGCGCGGAACTCATTACGGTCAGCACCGACACCCAGTTTACCCATCTTGCCTGGAAAAGGGAGGAAAAATCCCTGGAAAAGGCAAAGTACCTCATGGCTGCCGACCGGACAGGCACCGTTTCAAAGATGTTCGGCGTTTATGATTATGAAACAGGACTTGCCCTGCGCGGGACCTTTATCATCAACCCTGAAGGTATGATTGTGGCCTCGGAGGTGAATTATTACAATGTGGGCCGGAGCGCCTCGGAAACCCTGCGCAAGCTCAAGGCCAGTATCTATGTGGCCAAGCACCCTGAACAGGCATGTCCCGCCAACTGGCATGAAGGAGAGAAAACGCTTACTCCTACTCCCGACCTTGTAGGCAAGGTGTATGACGCCCTGAAATAGCCGGCAGCAAAATTTCTATTTTCCTGCCTTGACCTCTCTTTACAGTGAAGCCACCCGGCGGCTCTCCCCAGGTGGCTTTTCCCTTCCTTTTTCTCCCCGGCCGAAGCTGTGAAAGTGCCCGTACGCACAATTGCCTTATTGACTTCAAGCCCGGAACAGTTTAAAAATTCATCACTTATTTTTTAAGATATTGCTATACGCGGCGACCTACGTTCGAGGAGCGAAACGAGCGAAGAGCCGGCTGAGTGCAGCCTTGTAGCGCTGTGACAGGCACCGTAGCGAATGGCCCAAGGCTGATGGAAGGGATCGGACTTATGCCGCAGTGTATAAATTACCAAGCAGGAGATAAAATTATGGCTGCCAAGCCCAATATGATCATCGTTCTCGCCACCAGAAACCAGGGGAAATTAAGGGAATTTCAGGAAATTTTGAAAGATTTCCCTGTGGAGATAAAGAGTTTGCAGGATTTCGGCCCAATCCCGGAAGTGGTGGAAGATGGCCTGACATTTGATGAGAATGCTTACAAAAAAGCGGCATTTACCGCAAAGGTTCTCGGCATCCCGGCCATAGCCGATGATTCAGGCCTTGTTGTCGAAGCCCTTGATGGCGCACCCGGCGTTTATTCGGCCCGTTACGCCGGTGAAAATGCCACGGACCAGGACAATGTCCAGAAACTTCTCAAAGAACTTGAGGGAAAGACAAACCGCAGGGCAGCGTTTGAATGCGTCATTTCCATTGCCGTGCCATCCGGGCCGGCACTCACCTATGAAGGCCGCTGCGAAGGGGAAATCATCAGCGAACCACGGGGCGAAAGCGGTTTTGGCTATGATCCGCTTTTCTATTATCCGGGATTAGGCAAGACATTTTCCGAAGCCGGTATGGCGGAAAAAAACAAGGTCAGTCACCGGGGCAAAGCATTGGCGGAATTTGTCTCTGAGTTTGACAAGGTGCTGACCTGGCTGCAGCATCGCCTTACTGAAATGAAACCACCCAAGCCTGATCACAGCCAGTTTGAACACAATGACTGGTCACTGCCCAAGATGGTTTAACCGTACTTTGCGCCCGCTAAAAGGACGCCATCGGTTGAAGAAAAGGAGGGGGGGGCCAACTCTCCGGTTATTCCCCCTTGGCGATGAGAAAATCATAAAAGGCCTTGTATTGGGCCGGTAATGTTCTTTTTTTGTGGGTGGCAAGATAAAAGGGCCGCTTCATCTCCCACCCCAGTTTCATTTCCAGTAATGATCCATTGGCAAGTTCCTCGCCAATGGCCCGCTTGGACAGAATGGAAGTACCAAGTCCCGCCTTGATGGCCTGTTTGATGGCATCGGTGGAACCCAGCACCCCCACGACATTCATTTTTTTCAGGTTAATCTGCATTTTTTGCAGAAAATCTTCCATGGTCTTTCTGGTTCCGGAGCCTTCCTCGCGCAGCAGAAACGGAACCTGATAGATCTTCAAGGGCATAACGCTCAAATTTTCCATATATTTCGGCGTGCCGGCAAAAACCAGCTCATCATCGAGAAAAGGCTCATAGTTTAATATCTTCGTCTCCATGCTGGCCCCGACAATTCCCAGAAAACATTCATGGCTGACAAGCATATCCGTAATTTTTCTGGTGTCGGCTATCACAATCTCAAAAAATACATCCGGATACTGATTGCGAAAGTCGGCAGCCATTTGGGGAAGCATATAATTCCCCGGAATCGTGCTGGCCCCGATATACAGCCTGCCCTTGACCCGCTGGGCGCTTTTGAGTACCAGGTCATTGATTCTTTCCAGGTCTTCGATAAGCTGCATGGCTTTGGGAAATATCAGGTCTGCCTCGGTGGTCGGCTCAATCTTTCTCCCTAAACGGTCAAAAAGTGCGCAGCCCAGTGATTTTTCAAGGTTCTTGATATGTTCACTGATCGTCGGCTGGCTGATGTAAAGTTGATCAGAAGCCTTGGAAAAGCTCCTGTTGCGATATACGGAAACGAAAATTCGCAGCTGATGGATATCCATACCTGTTCTTGCCTTTTTCTTATAAGAAACGTAATCTCTATAGCTATTCCCTATTTAAAATAATATCGGATTTTTCGAGAATAATCACTAATTTTAAAAAAATTATTTCCTAACTTGCTGAAACCTAAACCCAATATACCTCTCCCTCTGGCGATATCGGGAGTAATCAATGTTCCTACCTGGAAATGCGTATAGCTGATGTAATTGCCGGAAAAAGATGCGATTGATCGTGAAACGATGATAAGGGAAAATTCCGGAACAACTAACGAGAAAATACCTTTTCACGTTGGTGATTTTTGGAGAGGGGAAGGCACAACCTTCAACCAATCTCACTAGTCATTAAACCCTAGCTGCTCGATAAGCTTACGTAAAATTTTTCTTTCTTCGAGAGAGAGACTTGTCACCTCAAGGCCGGTATCAAAGAAATCCGGATTGACATCATTGGAAGACCAAAGTGTCTTCCCTTCAAAATGGATCTCATTTTCTTGAAAATAGCCGGCCGGCAATTTTAATTTGAGAATATAGGTCCTGTTGAGGGGAATTTGTTCTTTGCTGACCAATTTGATGCCGCGGGTTGTAATATCAACAAGGTGGCCCAGAAGATTTCCTGACTCAAGATCATGCACTTCCAGATAATATATCAGATGGTGCCGTTTCAGAACTCGCGGTTTGGTCATAGGATGCTCCCTCGGCAAGATTAAGAATGGATCTTTGGCTGTTGTCGCGTATTATGCCACTTGAGAATTATTCTGGCTGTTTTGCCGGGGTTTTTCAACCTTTTCCAGCATAAACGACACAACCTCGTCAATATTCATATGCGAGGTGTCGATGATAACGGCATCAGCAGCCGGTTTTAGCGGCGCAAGCGAACGGCCGCTGTCATCCTGGTCTCTTTTGATGATCTGGGCAAAAATTTCTTGCTCATCAGCTTGCAGACCCTTTTCACGCAACTGCAGACAGCGCCGGCGAGCCCTTTCCTCGGGTTTTGCATCCAGGAAAAACTTATGTCTGGCGCCGGGGAAGACCACTGTGCCGGTATCCCGTCCTTCAACAACGACCCGGCCCTGCTGGCCCATGCGCCTTTGCATTTCCGTAAGTCTAGCCCGCACCACCGGCTGGGCAGAGACTTTTGAGGCAACGAGACCCATCTCCGCGGTGCGAATGGCCAGGCTGATATCCTCCTGATCAAGGATAACTCTAGTATCCCCTTCACCCGGGGCAAGAACCAGGTCGATATTTTCAAGCATTCCGGCCAGGGACACGCCATCCGAGAGATCAATACCGAGCTTTCTGGCCTTGAAGCCCACGGCCCGGTACATGGCCCCCGTATCCAGATAGGTGAAGCCAAGCCTTGCCGCGACAAGGCGGCTGATGGTGCTTTTGCCGCTGCCCGATGGGCCGTCTATGGTAATGATATCATTTCCCGCCAAGGCGTAACTCCTGTAAGCTCTTGTTCAAAACAATAACCCCGACATTGAAACACTGTAAACGGCATAAAAGGGTCGTAACGAAATGGTTAGCCAAGCCATTGTTATCTATGAACGGCCTCTAAACATTGTCCCAGGCTCTTGACAAGCCGCTCATTTTCAGATGCAGTCCCAACCGTAATGCGGATAAAACTCGGATAGCCATAGGCATTCATGGGACGGATAATAACTCCCTTGCGCAACATTTTTTCATACAATGCCCTGCCATCGCACCCCACATCCACCAGAAAAAAATTTGTCTGGGTCGGAAAGGTTCGGCAGCCGAGCTTGTCAATCTCCTGCGCCAACCAGCTGATCCCGTCTCTGGTCATGGTCAATGTCTGCTGATAATGATCGTGATCTTCAAGCGCGGCCACTGCGGCCACCTGGGCAAGGGAGTTGACATTGAACGGCTGGCGCACCCGATGGAGATAGCCGGCAATCTCCTCATGCATGATACCGTACCCCACCCGCAGGCCGGCAAGGCCATAGACCTTGGAAAAGGTGCGCAGACCGACCACCGGCACTTGGTTATCAATATATCGCCGCACATCAAGCCTGACGGCTGGGTCGACAAAATCCACATAGGCCTCGTCCAGCACCACGATCACCGTTTCCGGCAGGGCGCTGAGAAACGCCTCGAATTCGCTTTGCCCAAAGATCGTACCCGTGGGATTATTGGGGTTATCAAGAAAAATAAGCCTGGTATTAGCTGTGACCGTGGTTAGAATCGTCACCAGGTCATGGGCCATGTTCTTCAAGGGAACCACGACATTCAAGCCATTTCTGGACTGCACCATGGTCTGATAGACAAGAAAGGAGGGGTGGCTGGTAATGACCTCATCGCCTGGGCCGACAAAGGCACCGACCAGCAGTTCAATTACTTCGTTGGAGCCGTTGCCAAAGACTAGCTGCTGCGATTTTACCCCAAGCTTGTCTGCAAGAGTCCGGGCCAGATAGTAGCATCTGCCGTCAGGATAACGGTGCAGATCAACAAGATTTGCGCTGATGGCCTCGATCGCCTTGGGCGATGGCCCCAGGGAATTCTCATTGGAAGCCATCTTGATTGAGCCGCTGATGCCATATTCTCTTTCCAACTCTTTTAAAGGCTTTCCCGGCGGGTACGGCACCAGGGTGGCGATATTTTTGCGGACAGAGAGTTTCATAGCAACCTCTTAGAGATCAGGTTTACGCCCCACCATATCCAGCCGCTGCTCAAGATTGAAGCCGACGCGGAGAAGCTTTTCCTCCTGAAAATGCGCGCCCTGGATCTGCAGCCCGATGGGCAGCCCCGCCCTGCTGATCCCGCAGGGGACCGACAGTCCCGGAATGCCGGCCAGATTGGCGGGAATGGTCAGCACATCCGAGAGGTACATGCTTAATGGATCATGACTTTTTTCACCGAGCTTCCAGGCCGGGGTCGGGGTAACCGGCGAAACAAGCACATCGCATTCGGCAAAGGCCTGCTGATAATCGCGGACAATCAGGGTTCTTACCTGGGAGGCCTTTTTGTAATAGGCGTCATAATATCCCGAGGAAAGAGCATAGGTGCCCATGATGATCCGCCGCTTAACCTCATCGCCGAAGCCCTTGGAGCGGGTCTTTTTATACATGTCCATCAGCGTTGCGGCATCCATGTCCCGCATGCCGTACTTGACCCCGTCATAACGGGCCAGATTGGAGCTGGCTTCAGCTGGGGCAATGATATAATAGGCCGCAACCCCATATTCCGTGTGGGGCAGGGATACCTGCCGTACCGTGGCTCCGGCGTCCTGCAGTTTTTCCACCGCGTTTTTCACCGCCGCTTCCACCTCCGGATCGAGCCCCTCGCCGAAATATTCACGGGGAATGCCGAGAGTCATCCCCTTTAACCCATCCCTCAAGGCAGACTGGTAATCCGGCACCGCCTGATTAACGGAGGTGGAATCCTTCGGATCATAGCCGCTGATCACATTAAGCATCAGGGCACAGTCCCTGACGTCCTTGGTAAGCGGGCCTATCTGATCAAGCGAGGAGGCATAGGCCAGCAGGCCGAAACGGGAAACGCGGCCATAAGTGGGCTTTAAACCGACAATGCCGCAATGGGAGGCAGGTTGTCGGATGGAGCCGCCCGTATCCGAGCCCAGGGAGGCAAAACTCTCATCAGCGGCCACTGCAGCGGCTGAACCGCCGCTGGAACCGCCGCAGATATATTCCCTGTTCCATGGGTTTTTGGGCACCCCGTAAGCGCAGTTCTCGTTGGATGACCCCATGGCAAACTCATCCATGCTGAGCTTGCCGATGATGACTGCCCCCGCCGCCTCCAGTTTGTCGATGACCGTGGCATTATAAGGGGGAATAAAAGGCTCCAGAATTTTTGAACCGGCGGTGGTGCGCATCCCTTTGGTACAGACCACATCCTTGATCGCCATGGGGATGCCGCACAAAGCGCCGCCCTCACCCCGATCAAGCTGCTTGCCGGCTTCTTCCGCCCGGCGCAGGGCCTGCTCCCTGTTGATGGTAATAAAGGCGCCGATCCTCTCCTCCACTGTGTCAATCCGGGCAAAAACAGCCTCAGTCACCTCCAGGGGGGTCACCTTTCTTGCGGCAAGCAGATCCTTTAATGCGTGAATTGATAAACCAGGGTAATCCATATCTTCCTCAATCTGACATCGGCTGGAATCAACCGATAAAAATATAAAATCCGGAAACACGCAAACAGCAGCGCCTCCAGATTTTCAATTTATTTCAAGAAAAAGCCATCATCCCGCTTTAAATAATGCGGGGTACGACAAACGCCTCGCCATTCTGCCTGGGTCCGTTGGCCAGGGCTTCCTGCTGAGGCAGAGAGTGTCTCACCACATCCTCTCGGAAGGCATTATGAATGGCTAGGGCGTGGGTGGTCGGCACAACATCCTTTGTGTCAATTTCATTAAGTTTGGCAACATAGCCGAGAATCCGGTCCAGTTGCCCGGTAATTTCAATGATTTCCTGCTCTGACAGCTCAAGGCGGGCCAGATTGGCAACTTTTGCAACTTCTTCTTTTGAAATATTCATCGTGGATAATTGAAATAATTATTGATTGATTAAGCAGCCATGTCAGCTTTTGGCAGCGCTTCTGGAGAGAATATACGCAAAACTTTCAACCACCAGGGGGTCGAACTGGGTGTTGCAATGGGCCCGTAACTCGGCAACGGCCTCGTCCTTGCTCATGTTGATCTTATAGCTGCGCTTTGAGGTCATGGCGTCAAAACTGTCGGCCACGGTTACTATTTTTGTCAAAAGATTGATTTGATCGCCAACGAGGCCATCCGGATAGCCCTGGCCATCCAGCCGTTCATGATGGTGGCGGACGATCTCACCCTCCCGTTCGAGAAAGTTCAGTGGTTTGATGATATTTTCGCCGATTTCCGGATGTTTTTTAACCAGTATCCATTCCTCATCGCTCAAGGGACCCGGTTTCTGGATACAGCTCACATCTATGACCAGTTTGCCGATATCATGCAGCTGGCAGGCCCTGGTCAGCACATCGATATCTTCCCGCGGCAGGCCCATGGCCATGCCGATGATCTTGGAGTACTCGGTTACCCGTTTGGTATGACCGGCGGTATACTGGTCCTTCTCCTCCAGGGCGGTGTTCAAGGTAATGATTGTATTAACGGAGGAGACTTCAAGATGGTGGCTGTATTTTTCCAGCAGCAGATTCTTCTCCGCCAATTCCTTGGTTTTTTTCCGGACCTCATTTTCCAAATTCTCCTTGTAGGTCTTTTCCCGCCGGAGAAACATCTTCTTCTCTATGGCCCGTCGGATCTTGACATCAAAGAGATCAAGATCCTCGATCGGCTTGGATATGAAGTCGTAGGCGCCGAGATTGATGGCCTTGACCGCAAATTCCATGGACCCGGCACCGGTCAAAAAAAGGACAGGGATATCGGATTTCTTCTCATTCAAGGCCTTGATGGTTTCAAAGCCGTTCATGCCGGGCATATTGATGTCTAAAATGATAGTGTCAATATCATCACTGACAAGATTCAAGGCCGCCCGGCCATCATCAACAGCAATAACCTGGTGGCCGAAAAGCTCAAGAATCTTCACCACTGCATCACGGACCAGCGAATCGTCATCAGCAAGAAGAATCTTGGTTGGCGGCAAGGAAGAATTATGCGGACGGATAGATGACACTCAAAAACCTTTTTGCAATTATTAGTTAGTGCCCGACCGAAAACCCTTCCAAGCGTCTTCCAGCACATGAAATTTAAGCAAACGCTTAACCTTTTTTTCCGCTACACACCCATAGGCGGCAGTTAGGCCCGCCAATTCAACAAATTGGAGGGATTCTGGACACACC
>JAHILF010000172.1 GCA_018897105.1 Pseudomonadota bacterium | reverse complement strand
TCCTGGAGAAAATCCCTGTTATGCTAATTCCTGCGTGTAACCCCTCCATCTGGAGGGGAATTGAGAAAAGATAGAGAAGGATTGCTTTTGGCAAGTTCAATGTCTTTCCAAAACACAAATGTTGAGCTTCTTCCTGTTATGTTACGGGCAGAAAACCTCTTCGCCGGTGTTATGCTGTAGATTGAAAAGGAGTTGATAGGAAAACAGCTCGAACTGAGAAGATTTTATCGGAAGAGGTTATTCTTCTTTTTCAAGACAATGCTGTATATCCTGCAAATTTAGCATCATCGTCATAGGATCTATGGGGGATTGCAAGAAGCCATGCCGAAGGTAAAATGCTTTGGCCTTTTCTGATAACGCATGGACCAGTAGAGCCCGAATACCCGCTTGCGTTGAAACATTATAGGTTCGTAACAATGCATCTCTTAACAAACTGCTGCCAAGGCCTGATCCCTGCCATTTACGATCAACAGCCAGACGGCCAAGTACCATCACGGGAATAGGCTCAGGCATTTTACGTTTGATTTTTCCCGGCGCCTGCTGACGCAAAACACTTCCGGTGGCCAAAGCGTAGTAGCCGACAACCTCTTTCCCAAAGCAAACTAGAAAAGTCCGGGAAGCACCTGACGCCTCATTCTTCAAGGCCTGCCTGCGGAGCCATTGATCAAGAGAGAAAACTCCGCAATCAAAATTGTCAGTAATATGCACCATATTGATTGGTGCCGGCGGTGTTAGCTTTTCCATGGGGATTTCTGGGCCAACAGCCTACGAAGGGCTGGATTGTCAGCAACAGGAGCTTTCAGTGCCGATTCAAAAGCCTCATACTCTTCATCTTTGAGATGGAATAATCGCCGATCCAGCAAAACATTTTCCGCCTCTTGGCAAGCAGCTTCAAGCATGAAGTCCGAGCGGGTTTTATTTCGCACTGCCGCAGCCTTGTCAATCAGATCCCTCTGTGCACGCATAGCACGAATATTAATCGAGGCCCCCCGAGTTTCCGTTTGTTGCATAATATCACCTCACTTGTGTATGCAATCAATATACATCAGCGTGTATCTATTGTCAACACGTAGCGGTTTGGTGATAGTGAGGTGGTAAAAGAATCTATTCCGCCAACTATGGGCATATTCCTGCTCGTTTCCACATTTAAAAATAAGCCGGGATTTCAGCAAGAAAAGATATCCACTGGCGCTCTTAAACCTGAACAAAGGCTTGAAACTTAAGATGTTTCCTGATCATTTGGCATGAAGCACTATTGAAATTTTCTTGAAATCTGACTGTCTTCTATTTTGAATATTTTGTGCGACAGGATAGACTGAGGCCCCAAAAAACATTTAGAGTGAGAGGAGGCGGGTCATGAAAGTTTCATAAGCTGTCGATTATCACCTGCAGTATCATCGAGCAAATTCAAAGCCGCGATACTTTATGAGCAAGAATACTCCTGATAGTAATCATGGTCAGGGCGGTTGCCGGGAGAAGTAAGCTTGCAAGGCATGGCCATCTATGATAGTCAATCCGTTGCGGGCGGGATTGGTGGATCGCGGGCAAGGCCCGCTCCTACGTCCGGGAGAGAACCCGGTTCCAGATATGAGGAGTTACGGGCGTATCCATATATGAAAAACAAGGAAATGAAATGACAATCCGAAAAAAACATTCTCCGCTGACCTTCCCTCTCTTGATCCTCTGTCATCTACTGCTTCTCATGCAACCGGCATGGGCCGAGGACCAGGAAAACTATACCTATAAACTCACCCAGTCAACCACTGCTTTTGAGCTCTGGACCACCCCGCCGTCCGAGCGGGTTTTTAAAGACGACGCGGTGCCTGCAGAAAGCGGCTCAAACGTGCTGGTCTATGCGGCCGGCAATGAATTCGAGCCTTTTCAGCTGGTGGTGCGGCCCGTATCCTCGGGTGCGGTCACTGTAGATATCAATGATTTCGGGGCCGGGATAGAGACCGAGATCTTTCAGGTGAAATACGTTTACATCAGTCAGGTCTCCGACAACCTGGGACGGACCGGCGACTATCCCGATCCGCTGTGGCCGCTGGAAAAAGGGGCGCAGGTGAACCTGACCGCCGGTCAGAACACCCCGTTTTGGTTCAGCATCCGGGTGCCGGAAGGCACTCCGGCAGGTGATTACACCACCAATGCGCTGATCGGCGGCATGAGCGTGCCAATCACCCTGCATGTCTTTCATTTTAATCTGCCGGCCGAGCTGCACGTCAAATCCCAGATGAATGTCAGTCACTACGCAATTCTGGACAAATATGGGGTTTCCGGCACCGGCAGCGACTATTGGAGGTATGTCGAGGCCATCAAGCAGTATTTCATCGACCATCGGCTGACGCCGAAAGGAGCCCTGTGGTCCGGCGGGCTGACCACTAGCGGTGCGGCCCCTTATATCGAATATGACTGCGCCGGCAACTTGAGCGACCCCTACGGGGTCTGGGGGTTTGAGGAGCCGGCCGCCCGGTATCTGGCGGGCAGCGGGCTTATGAGCGGGCTCTTTACCGAGACTTTCAATGACGGCACCGGCTTTCCATCGTTTATGGCCGCTACTTTTCAGAACAACGATTCCTCCCTTGATCAGCGCCCCTCATCTTTTTGCGGATTGACCCGCACCAGCAGCGACTGGTATCTCTACGACAATCCCGATTCTCCGTATAATCAGCAGTGGTTCGCCTACATAACCGCCATCCGCAACTATCTGGACGGACTGGGTTATCTGGACCGGGCCTACTATTACTTTGCCAATGAACCCCAGGACCAGGCCGACTATGATGCGGTGGTCTGGTATTCCCGCTATGTCAAAGAGGTGGCCCCAGGGCTTAAGCTGATGGTGTCCGAGGAGCCCAAGCCCGAGATTTTTGACCATGCCGATTATGTCAGTGACGGCCAGATCGATATCTGGCTGCCGGTGCTGAACCAGTACGACCCGGAGGTCTCCCACGAGCGGCAGACAAATCACGGCGAAGAGAGCTGGATCTATTTTCTGTCCAGCACCAAGCCGCCCTATTACAACCCCATCACCTTGGACCATCCGGGGATCGAGAGCAAATTCACCGGCTGGCTGCTCTGGAAATACCGCCTGCGGGGCATTGCCTATTACGCGGTCAACAGCTGGAGCCTGAATCCTTGGGTTGATCCCATGGCAGGTGACCAGAACGGTGAACTCTTTCTGCTCTATCCGCCGTCGGAGACAAATACTCCCATTGCCTTTGGCAGCAACAACCACCGTTTTGTCCCCTCCATCCGCTTTGAGCTGATGCGGGACAGTCTGGAAGACTACGAGTATCTGCAGGTGTTGAATAACAAAGCCGAGCCGCAGGTTGGGGTGGTTAACCCAGCCGACATCCAGGCGGATAAGATCATCAGCGGACTGACCAGCTACACCCGGGACAGCGGCTTCCTATATAACCTGCGGCGGCTGATCGGGCTCAAAAACGGCGGCGAGATCAGCGACATCCCGGATATCAGCCCGCCCGGCATCCATCCCCGTTCAAGCGGCGAGCCAGGCAACTACTACATCAACTTCCAGGACCCGGCGGCCCAGCCCTTGGTCAATCCGCTTACGGTGGACGGCAAGACGTATATGAAGATCGGCTGGAATGATTACGACATCGGGGCCGGTTACGGCTGGTACGGCGATATGGCCCACGTCAAGTATCAGTATCTCTCCACCGGTCCCAATGAGCTGCAGAAGAGCATCATCTATGATGACTGGGGCAGGCTGCACACCTTTGAGTTTGACCTGCCCAACGGTACCTACAAGGTGACGGTGTCGGTGGGTTGGTATGGACGCACCTACAGCCACCATAAGATCGATATCGAAGGGGTGAGTTTTGTTGATGACGAGGCCACCACGCCGGAGGCCCCTTATCTGGTACGCACACAGGAGGTGACGGTTTCGGACTATAAGCTGACCATGGCCATGGGCATTTTCGATGAGTACACCATGCTCAATTATCTGGATATCGAAGGGGTGGTACCTGCCCGGTGGCTGCTGACCGTGAGCAGGAAAGGGGACGGGGAGGGAATGGTGTCCGGCAGCCCGGCCGGCATTGACTGCGGGGTGCTATGCCTGGCGGAATATGTTGAGGACACCCTGGTGGAGCTTACCGCCACACCGGCAGCCGGCTCGGTTTTTATCGGCTGGTCCGGGGACTGCGGCGGCACAGGCACCTGTCAGGTAGTGATGGATTCGCCGCGCTCAATAACCGCAAACTTTATCATTTACTCCGCCGACCGGGAAGGGGACGGCGATGTTGACGGATCCGACCTGTCAGCCTTTGCCAGGGATCTCGCCGGCAGCATCAATCTGCTGCAGATCAGCCAGTTTGCCGAGGCATTCGGTAATGTGGCCACAAGCGACAGCGGTGAATTCTGAGAGTGCACCGCACTCAAGCCTTACCGTTTCCCTCTTCCTCCTTGTCCGAGTTTTTTGAAACAGGCAGATCCATGGTGGCAACCGTGGGATTGCCGGGGGTACTGGTCAAGGTCAGGTGTCCATGGTGATCCCGTACCAGGCCCTTACTGATGCTCAGACCGAGGCCGGTGCCCTTGCCCGGAGGCTTGGTGGTGAATAGGGTGTCGAAAATGTGGTTGATTACGTCCTGGGCGATGCCTGTTCCCCAGTCGGTCACCGTGGTTCTGATAAAATCCCGTCCTTCCTGATGGACCACGGAGCTTGCGATCTCCAGCCGTTTTTCCGAAGCCCGGCCCGGAAATTTCTGGTTCAGGGCATAGCAGGCGTTAGTCAACAGGTTGACCAGGACCTGCTGCAGCTGCTGCGGGTTGCCTTTCAGGGTGGGAAGGCTTGACGGAACATTGACATTGATCTGGATGCCGTCCTTCTGAAACTGATGCATGAGCAGGGAAAGGCTGTCCTTGATGATATCATGGATATGGATGCCGTCGATAAACTCATCCCGCTGGCGGGCAAAGGAGAGCAGGTTTCTGACGATAATGGCGATGCGTTCCCCTTCCTTGATGATGCGGCTCATGATGTCTTTGTGGACGGGATCGCTTTGTTCATCGAATTCAAAATCATCCAGCAGAAGCTGGCTGTAGTTGATGATGCCGTTGATGGGGTTATTGATTTCATGGGCCACCCCGGCGGCCAGTTCACCGATGGCCGCCAACTGCCCGGCCCGCAACGCTTCGGTTTTTCTGATTTTTTCTTCGGTGATGTCGCGCACCGTGGCGATCAGCAACTGGTTTGACCCCAGCGCCATTTCGCTGAGTGAAATGGCAAGGGGGAATGTGGAGCCGTCCGCGCGTTTGCCGGTCAGTTCATTCTGGGGTTTTGCGGCATCCCGGATATCAAAGTCGGGCTCATTGAGCTGCATGCCGTTCCATTCCTGGGCTGAGGGGAATTCGATGAGTATATCGATATCTTTGGAGATAAGTTCCCCGGATGTGTAGCCGAACATCCTGCAGGTGGCGCTGTTTACCGACTCGATGATGCCATCGGCATGCATGGTGATCAGACCGTCCAGCATGTTGTCGATGATGGACTTGGTTCGCGCCTCGGCCTGGTCCCGTTCCAGTATGGACTGGTTTATCCGGTAGGATTCCAGAAAAATGCCGAGCAGCCCTAGTATCCACAGGGAGCCGTGGGCCAGGGAAAACATGAAGATGTCTTTCCGGTTCAGGGAAAAGAGCAGGGACATGGGCACGGAAACGCTGATGCCGCCGCGGATACTGTTCAGTCGGTAACCCTGCCTGGCATGGCATTTAAGACAGCCGCGTTCGGTAATCAGCGGCCGCATGAGGCGCAGATAGGGCTCGCCTTTAATCTCTTCAACGGAGCAGACCTCGTTTACTCCCTTCTCGAATTCCTGGAGGGCTTTTTCCTCCCACGGGTCGGCGGCGTTTTTCGCCCGGATCGGGTTCAGGCTGGTGATGTGGCCGAGAATGCCTGAGGCCGGGGTCTGCATTTCATAAACCTGGCGAATCATGTATTCCGGATTGACCATGGTCAGTGGCGTGCCGGTTGAGGTAGTGCCCTCATAGGCCGGCAGGTCCAGCAGATAAGGATTTGGCTGGGTCTTGTCCGTGATCGGCACAAAGACCATGCCGTGTTCGGTGGCCCAGCGATAATAAACCAGATCCTTCTGATAGATGGTTCTTGCCTGGTTGAGCCCGACCTGCAGGGCGTCCTGCTTCTGGCGGACAATATTCCAGATCAGCGATGAGATGACGATGAGGGTCCAGAAGGCGGCGTAAATGCCTACATAGGCCTTCAGTCGGGGGGTAAGGGTGGAAGTGGTTGTCGGTCCCTGGATATAGCTTTTTTCGATCAGCACGCAGAGGATCATGGTCAGAAATGACAGCATGCTGCCGACAATCCAATGTTCCTCATGAAAATAGGATAGTTCCGGATGGCGAACCAGGTCGACCAGGGGGATTAAGTTGCCCACCAGAACGGCCATCAGAAAATAGGTCAGAAACCTGAGGGGTTTTCTCGTGGTTCTTAAAAAGATCCTAAACTTCCGTCTGTCCATGTTGCGTCCATCCGAGAGAGAGTAAGGCGTGCAAGCATTTTATCTGATAGTTCATCTACTAGATAATACGCACAAAAAGCTACATTTTTTTTGCCTTTTCGGCTAATTTCTCCTGAAAATACGATGAACAGATGCATAACAATAAGTGCCGGCGAACTATCAATTTCAATTTGCGATTCAATGCCGTTAACTTAAGAAAAACTGACTACACTCGTCGTCACCCCGGCGAAGGCCGGGGTCCAGAATTGTCGTAACTACCTGGATTCCGGCCTTCGCCGGAATGACGAACCTGGGCTCAGGCAACCGGCGAAAAGG
>JAHILF010000119.1 GCA_018897105.1 Pseudomonadota bacterium | reverse complement strand
TCAGCCATCAGCCATCAGCCATCAGCCATCAGCCATCAGCCATCAGCCATCAGCCATCAGCCATCAGCCATCAGCCATCAGCCATCAGCCATTTCCTATTGCGCCATTCTGTATCGGGGCGCAACAGTGTCCTCTCCGAACGAGCTGATTTCCTGACCAAAAAAAGCATTGTTGATGGTTAAAATATTCAAAATTTCATACGGATGAGATGTCTCACTATCAAGTGATTGCTCCTCTTCCATTTTTATTTCCCGGCCAGATGCAGAGGTAAAGTGATCATCTGCTAAAACAAGGGTGGTCGTATAAGAGATTTTCTTGTTATCGATTGTTGCGGTTCCGGAAGAGTTCGGGCTGTAGTATATAGCTAAATAGCCGATAGTCTCGGTTGTGTGGCCACTTGTCATATCTGCTTCTTCTTCAAAAAGCGCGGCCTCCAGGCCAAGAGGGCTGACTCCACGAGCCCGGACTGTTACTGTATTGGATCCATTATCGGTTTGCATAGTTAAAAAGAGGGCAGGGGTTGCAATAAAGGGCTGGCTGAAATTAAGGTTGAACCAGAGCCCGGTTCCATAGATGTTAAATGTCCCGACTTCCCATACGCTGCCGTCCGCCATTGTGTAACGACCAGGTTCCATAACCAACCAGGATACGTCTTCAGGTTTATGAATGCGTGCATCTTTTGCGTTTAAGTAATACCATTCCTGAAATTTTATCTCAAAGGAACTGCCCGTGACGTTGCTCAGCCGGATGACGCCAGGGTCGGCGTCATTAAAAGAGGGGGGACCTGCAATGACAACCGGGTTTTCGTATTCTTTATCCACAGGCACGGTGTACCATTTATCGGTGACCGAGGTTGTTGAATAAAAAGTGGGACGCTGTCTCAGGCTGAATGGGTCTGAACCTAAGAAGCTTGTCGCCTGGGCAAAAAAAGTTCTGCCTATCTGCAGTGCATTGACGCTTTCACTTGAATGCGCGGTTTCGGCATCGGCTGATTGTTCTTCCTGCAGTTTGATCTCATGACCATGAATTGATGTGAAAATGGAATCTGTCTGATTCAGGCCAAAACGGTAAGTAGCGTCATCCCCATTTAATTCACCTGCTCTGCTGGGGCTGTAAACGGCAAGATAGCCGATTTTTTCGATGGCATGACCATCCAGCAGGGCTTCTTCTTCAAACAGGGCGGCTTGAAATTTCGCCTCGGTAAGATTATTTACTCTGACAATAACCGGCTGAGATCCATTATATGTCTGTATTGTTAGAAATAAATACGGGGTGGCCGGAAATTTGGCGGCAAAATAAACCGTTTTCCATAAGGTGCTTGTGGTAGAACCTGAATGTTCAAAAATGCCTGCCTCCCAAATGGAACCGTCATACATATAGTGCACGCCTTTTTCCAGAACCAGGTATGAGGCTTCTTCAAAATCGTGGGCAGCAAGGCCTTGGTTGGCCATGTATTGCCATTCCTGAAATTTTATTTCAAAAGAGTTGCCGGTAATATTCTGCAGACGTATCAGGCCAGGATCAACATCGGTGTAAGAGGCCGGACCGGCAATCACCACGGGACTGGTAAATCCTGCGTTAAAGGTTACGGGTTGCCAGTTGTTGTCGAATGCTGCGAGCCCTTTTACACCTGCCCCTTCCGGATATTCTGGAGTTGTGAAAAGCGGGGCCGCCGCTGCCGGGTCATTGTCTTCACCATCGAGGATGCCGTCGCCGTCTGCATCGTCATCAAGCAGGTTGATAATGGAGTCGGCATCGTAGTCCGCGTCCCAGTCCTGGGCCCAGAGAGCAAGCTCTTCTCCGTCACTGATGCCGTCGTTGTCAGAATCATACAAGTTTGGGTCAGACCCATAGTAGAGCTCGTCCTCATCACTGATGCCGTCTCCATCTGTGTCAATAATTTGCGTGTCCGAAACTGCGCTCAGAACAGTTGTGTGGGTATAGACTAGTTCAGAGGAAAAATCGCTTTCAGAGGTGGCTGAATAAGCAGTGGCAGTCAGATAATAGGTTTTACCGACTTCAAGTGTACTGATAACATCTTCAATTTCGCAGGATGTGACATTGCCGACATTCTTTGAACTGCTGTATTGGCGGGAGGCGCTGCCGTAATAAATTTTGTACCCCGTGACATTTTCTATGGGATCATTGGCCGCCCAAGTCAGGGTAACAGCGTGGCATTCTGGCGGCGTGCAAAAAAAAATGAGGAAGAAAAAGGATAAAAGGATCGATGCCGGATGGATTTTACGCTGTGGCAGGAATGAAGTCTTTGCGGCAGAGAAAGAAGACAAAGTATGGAAAACCGACAGGGGAAATTTTAAAATTAATCTCATTGTGAAAAAAATCCTTATAAAACGCATTGTTAACTATTTTGATAGTCAGGCAAAGATATATGACATGCAAAGGATAAGCATTTGTCGTGCCATTTTTTTTACAAGGTGGAAATTATGGTAAAGGAGTGAGAATTGAGTCAGGGGAATGTTAGATACAGGCAAGTAGTGGGGGGGAGGGCTATCGTGTTGGACGTATTGAAGCTAGCTTAGTTTTTGTTGTGTTGCTGTTCGGCGACGATGAGTGACACTTTTCACTTATTCAGTTTTTAATTACGAACCCCCTAGTGAAAATATGAGTATTTCCAGTCAGATTTGTTTGTCCGGTCATGTCAGTGTTTTGCGACATGTCAGCGAATGTAACCCTGTTCCTCCAGATAAAGAAGTACTTCCTGGGCTGCTTCGGCCGGGGTCATTTCGCTGGTGTCAATGGTTATCTCAGCGGTTGAAGGGGGGGTGTATGGGTCGGAAACTCCTGTGAATCCGGGAATTTTCCCTGCCCTTGCCTTGGCATAAAGTCCTTTTCTATCGCGCTGTTCGCAGACTTCCAGAGGCGTTGCCATATAAACTTCGATGTAACCGCCGCATTTGCTGATAAGTTCCCGGTTTGCCTGCCGGGATTCTTCGTAAGGGGCTATGGGGGCACACAGAGCGATGCCGCCGTTTTTGGTGATTTCACTGGCAACAAAACCGATCCGGGTAATGTTGAGGTTGCGGTGTTCCTTGGAAAAGGATAATTCGCTGGACAGGTTTTTGCGAACAATATCACCGTCAAGAAGGGTAACGGGGCGATCACGCATTTCCAGAAATTTTACCATCAGAACCTTGGCCAGAGTAGATTTGCCGGAACCGGACAGCCCTGTGATGAAAATGGTAAATCCCTGTTTGGAGCGGGGGGGGAAAGCGCGTCGCAATTCGGAGACAACTTCAGGGTAAGAAAACCAATCAGGGATTTCCAGGCCGTTTTCAAGACGCCGTTGCAGTTCGCTTGAGGAGATGGTTTTCATCCCCATATCATTGCTGACCTCTTTCAGCGGCACATACTGAGCCTGGTCTTCCACGTAGACCATTTTTTCCTCGGCAACCATCTTGATGCCGATCTCGTCTTCGTATTGTTTGACAAGCTTTTGCGCCACACCGGCGAGGTAGAAATTATCTTTGTCAAGATGGCTGGCAAAGGGATCGCCATGATCGTCTGCCACCAGAAAATGAGTGCAGCCGAAATTTCTTTTTATAATAGCCTGCCAGAGCGCCTCCCTGGGACCGGCACCCCGGCTGGCCAGTGGCAGAAGCCCCAGACTGATCATGTTCCTCGGGAATTTTTTTATGAACTCCTGATAGCAGCGGACATGGGTATAATGGTCAAGATTGCCGGGGTGGTCGAGACCTGCAACCGGCTGCAGAAAAATGTTGGCCCCGGCATCTCTGGCTGCTTTCAAGATCATTTCCTTGTGGGCGCAATGGAGATAGGCATCAGTGTGAAAACCAATGACATGCCGCCAGCCGTTTAAGGAGAAGCGGCGATGGGTTTCTGCCGGTGAGAGGCGTATCTCCTTGAAATCATAATGGATGGGCAGGCTGATTCCTTCTAGAGTCCCTCCGACATACCATTCATTTGTGTTCTCATAGAGATTTTTTACCCCTGGATGAAGTTTTGCGTCAGCCGTGCCGAAAATTGCCGCGGCCTCCATCTTTTTATCCGGCTGCCAGATGTCGGAGATGGTAAGAATGGCCAGGAGAAAGCCCTCCTGGTCGTTTAACCCCAATTTGGCACCGGTCTTCAGGGTGTTGGCGATTTTCCCCGTAACATCAAGGCAAATGGGCATGGGCCATACGGTATTATCGGTAAGGCGCATCTGTGAAAGAACGCTCTGGTAGTCCGCTTGGTCCAGGTAGCCGTCCAGAGGATAAAAGGCGCGGTTCAGGAGGAGTTCCAGGTCGCAGAGTTGCCGGAGGTTTAAGTCAAAGGAAGGAAATCCGATGGCTTCCTGTTTCAATGCTTCACTGCGCCTGAAATGAACAAGCAGGCTTTCCGAGTAATCATTCATTAATGAACTGCCCCTTGGTGGAAGCTATATTTTTATGATTTAAATTGGCGTATTATGAAAAGGGTACGCAATAATAAAGATTAGAGACATTTTAACCAAGGTGAGCAAGGAATGCAAAAAGAATTGGCGTCATTCCTTGAAAAGACTGGGAACAATATGGTGGCGGTTGAGCAGTTTGTAGAAGTCGGTACGGTTGCGTTTGGCCTGGCGGGCTGCTTCCGTGACGTTACCCTGGGTGGTCTGCAGCAGCTGCACGAGATATTCCTGCTCAAAAATACGACGTGCTTCGGCAAAAGGCATAATTTTTATGGGTTTTTGCTTTAAGGCATCGGAGAGGAGATTTTCAGTTATAAGGGGTGATGATGAAAGGGCAACCGCCTGTTCTACCACATTCTGCAGCTGCCGAATATTGCCCGGCCATGATGCCTCCATGAGCAACTTCATGGCTGATGGGGAGAATCCGCGAATTTCCTTGCCGTTTTGTGCGGTAATTTTTTTGACGAAATGGTGGGCCAGCAGGGGAATATCCTCACGCCGCTTATGGAGGGGCGGAATCTCAAGACTCACAACATTAAGCCGGTAAAAAAGATCCTCCCGGAAGCTTTTATCTTTCACAGCCGCATCAATATTGCGATGGGTGGCGGAAATAATCCGCGCATCCACATCAATAGTTATGGTGGAACCCACGGGGCGCACCTGCTTTTCCTGCAACACACGCAGGAGTTTCACCTGCAGGGAAATGGGCATGTCGCCAATCTCATCGAGGAACAGCGTGCCGTGGTTGGCGCTTTTGAAAAGGCCGTCATAGTTTTTAGCGGCGCCGGTGAATGAACCTTTGGTGTGGCCGAAAAGTTCTGATTCGAGCAGGGCCTCGGGAATAGCCGCGCAATTGACTGCAACAAAAAGACCGGAAGACCGGGAGCTTGCCTTGTGGATCGCATTTGCCAGCACTTCTTTGCCTGTGCCGCTTTCCCCGAGAATAAGCACGCTGGCATCACTTTGGGCGACAAGCTTGGCCTTTTGCAGGAGGTTGGCCATGGCGCTGCTCTTGTAAACAATATTACTGCACCAGTCCTCTTCCTCTGTCTGCTTTTTTTCATGCAGGCCTGCGACGGCACCGCTCAGGGTCAGGGCGGAGTTGATTTCCTGGATCAGCTTCTGGCTATCAACCGGTTTGGTAAGAAAGGAAAATACACCCTGTTTGGTTGCCTCAACGGCATCAGGTATGGAGCCGTGAGCGGTAATGACGATGACCGGCAGGGAACTGTTCATGCTGTGGACAGCCTCAAACAGGTCCATGCCATCCATTTCTCCCATGCGCAGATCGGTAATCAGTACGTGGGGATTGATAAGAGGAATGCGCGCAAGCGCCTGCTCGCCGCTTTCAGCAGTCTCTACGTCAAATCCCTGACTTTGCAGACGCATAGTGAAAAGGCTGAGCAGATCAGTGTCGTCGTCAACCAGCAATATTTTTGGTTTAATTATCATCCTTGCGTTTTTTTATAATCTCATCAATGCTTTTCAGTTCTTCAAGCTTTTGCTTCAGTTCGTTAACCTGTTGTTGCGCTCTGCTTACATCTTCAATTCTTTTTTCCTGGAGATGCTGGAAGTAACTAAGGAGAGCTGCAAGGCCTTTGATATCCGGGTAGTGCGCTTTATCAATGTGTTGCATGTCGTTCATCAGCTCCTGTGCGTATTCCAGCGAGTCAGGCTTGTCCAATCGTGCAAGGCTCAGGCAGATCAGTTTGGACCTGTTTTTATCAGTACTCTCAGCAATGAATGCTTCCTTTTGTTTGCTGAACTCTTCTTCGAGTTGCTCAGCAGGAAGACTAAGGCTGAAATTCAGACAGGTCAGAATCTCCTCTGAGGGGGGGTGCAGCGTTTTTACCTCAACTTTCTGGGTTTCCGGTACAATAATGTACGTTGGTTGAGGAATACAACTTGCAATAAGCGTGCACATGATTAAAGAAAACAGGGGAAAAATCATCCTGCGGATATATTTTGTCATATTATTTCCTCAATAGGGAGAGATAATCTGAAATGTGCACCATTTCCTGCATCTGGCAGGACTTCGATCGTTCCATGGTGATTAGCCATATATTCGTTGGCAATTGCCAACCCGAGACCGGTGCCTTTAACTCTTCCTTTCTGTGCGGTCTGCCCCTGGAAAAAAGGACGGAATATTTTTGACCTCTCTTCCTCCGGGACGCCTGGCCCGCAGTCGATAATGTCAATAATAGTCATTTCCATACCGGTTTTCAAGGTAATGGAGATGTCGCTTGCTGCTGGCGAGTGTTTGATGGCATTGGAGAGAATGTTATCGATTACCGTGCGAATTTGATCGCTGTCACCGAAAATTGATGTTGGCATCAGATGCAGGTGCAGGTGCAGGTCATTGACAAGAAGAATTGGTTTATGGTCTTCCACAACCTCGGAAATCAACTGGTCCAGGGCAAAATGTTTTTTTTGCGGAGGGCGATTCCGGGCCTGGGCCATATTGAAATTAACAATATTTTCGATCAACTTCTGCAAAAGTCTGCTGTTGTTTGCCAGAATTTTGACCACCTCTTTTTGCTGAGAGGTCAGGGAACCGACCACCTCTTCACTGAGAAGGCCTGTGCCCTCGCGGATTGATGAGAGAGGGGTTTTCAGTTCATGGGAAATGTGGGCCACGAATTTGTTTTTTTCTTTCTCAAGTTCGCCAAGTCTTTCTCTGAGCCAATCGAGCTTTGTGCCCAGGAATTCCAGATCCTTCGGTCCTGAAACGTAAACCGGAGTAACAAAATCGCCTTCGCCGAGCCTGAGGATGCTTTTGTCGATCTGGCGTATTGGTCGGATAAGCAGATAGGCAAAGATGGAAATGATAATGAGGCTGACAAAAAAGAGAATGGAGGTGAGCCAGAACATCATTTTCTGGTAGCGGAAAGCTTCTTTCTGCAGGTTTTCCGTTTCCAGGAACATCAGATTATAACTGGCTTCCTGAATTTCCTGGGCCAGGATGCTCAGTTCTCTGTAATAATCAAGGTTTTTTTTCCTTTCACGCTTCTGGCCGGCATCGGTAATGAGATTGAAAAGTTTGTTTTCCTCTGTTTTTAATTTTCTGATTCTGTTTTTGATGGTGTCGCTAAAAGGAAACGCAGAGAGATTTTTAAGAATTTCTTGGATTTTATCATGTTTTTCCAGGATGCCCTGCAGATTTTCAGGCTCGGCAAAGAGGTCGTAGATGCGGGCCTGGCGCTCTTGTTCAACAAGCTGTTCAAGCAATGAACGGCTTTCCCTGGCGGAATTGGCTGACCAGAATACGGCCTGGGTGCTGTGCACGGCCATTTTTTCCATGAAATAGGCTGAGCTTGCCAAAGCAGCCAGGAGAGGCAGTGCGACAAATAAAAAACCAGCCAGCAGCAGAATGAGAAATGATTTTGGGCGGTAAAATTTCACGGGATAAAATTTTCAGAATTTTGAAAATTATGAATGAATAACATGGAAAGTTAGATAATTTATTAAGATACAGTTTTAAAATGCTTTGTACAAGAAAAGGTGTTGGAAAAAATGGATTTCAAGTAGTAAAGTATTAATTTAAAAAAATGTTTTCAAACTGTTAAATAAATTCGAGGGTTATAATGGTAAATCGTTCCTGCAAAATTGTTGGTATCTTTCTAATCTTTTTCGTTTTATTTGCCTCCGCCGGTTGCGGTGGCCCGGAAAAGAAGAAGGCCGGATTCCTGGAGAAGGGTAAAGCTCTATACGAACAGGGGGATTATGTCAAGGCACGACTGGAGTTAAAGAATGCCATCCAGATCGATCTTAATTATGCCGAAGCCTACTATTACCTCGGTTTGACGGATCTTAAGGATGGTAATCCTCGAGGCGCTTATGGCTCATTGTCCAAGGCGGTGGAGCTTGATCCGAATCTGACTGCCGCCCAACTTGAACTGGGCAAGCTGCTGCTGGCGGCAAAAAGTCCGGAACAGGCCCAGGAAAAAGTGGATCTGGTGCTGGCCAAGGAGCCGGAGAACACGGAGGCGCTGCAGTTAAAAAGCGCCATTCTCATCCAGCTGGAAAAAACAGACGAGGCCGAAAAAATCTTGAAAGGATTGCTCGACAGGGGAGTAACCGAGCCGAAAACCTATATTCTGCTCGCCTCGATTTATGACCATCGCGGGGAAAGGGACAAGGCCCTTGATTTGGTCAGGCAAGGATTGAAGGTTAACCCGAAAGAGATAAATTTCCATATAATTCTTGCCAGGGTGGCCGCGCAGCAGGGCAACATTGATGAGACCATTGCAATTTATAAGAAAATCAATGAAATCGAGCCTGATAATATTGATCACAAATTGGCTCTTGCCAGCCTGCAATGGGAAAAGGGAGATAAGGATGAGGCGACAAAAAAATTAAGCGCCCTTCTCGCTAAAGAGCCGGCAGAGGATGAGGTGACCTTGAAAGTGGCCAAATTCTATGCGGCAAAAAAAGAGAAGGAATTGGCCGAAGAGACGTTGATTGCGGCGTTAAGCAAACTGCCGAAAAGTTTTCTGGTCCGCTTCCAGCTCAGTGAATTCTATCTTAACGACAACAAAATTGATGAGGCGGTCAAGCTGCTGGAGCAGTGTCTTACCCTTGAAAGCGACCCTGCCGCCCCCGCCATTCTTCAGACAAAAAATGTTCTGGCCAAGATCTATCTCAGGCGGGGAGAAATTGATAAAGCGTCTTCCATGGTGGATGAAGTGCTGAAAGAAAATCCTAAAAGTATCGATGCCCATTTCACCAAGGGGAACATCTTTCTGTTAAAGGGGGATGGTGAGAGCGCTGTGTCTGAGTTCCGGGTTATCGGCACCGAGCAGCCGCAAAATGTACCGGCCTATCTGCGCCTGGCTGAAGCCCATTTTATGAACAAGCAGATTGAGCTGGCGGGAGAAACACTGAAAAAGGGACTTGAGGCAAACCCGGATTCCCGTGAGATTTTACAGAGACTTGTGAAGTATTACATGGTGAAAGAAGATACCGGCGCGGCGGAGGAAACCATCAAGGCGTTTCTGGCCAAGAACGGAGATGATCTACAGGTTCGGGCCGCACTGGGTGATTTTTATGTTATCGGGCAGAAAACGGATGCAGCCAGAGGAGAATATGAAAAAATTATCGCCATGGCCCCTGATAACCCCATCGGTTATTTACGCCTCAGCAATCTGTTGTGGAAAAAAGGGCAAAAGAAGGAGGCTGCCGCCCTGCTCGAGAAAGGGTACGGCGTCAACAAGAATTCTCTGCAGCTGATCTCTGCTCTGGCCCAGGTATATCTTGTTGAGAAGCAATTTAATAAGGCCATTGCCCTCTGTGAAAAGAGGATCGCGGAAAATCCCAGGGATGCCTTTACCTATAATCTGCTGGGCCGAGTTTATCTGAGCCGCAAGGATTTTGACCCTGCCGAAAAGGCCTTTAACAAAGCCATTGAATTGAATCCCGAATGGCTTATCCCCCATAACAGCCTGGCAGCCCTCTATGTTATGAAAGGCAAGCCTGATGTGGCCATTGCCAAATTTGAACAGGCGCTGGAGGTTGATCCCAACAGCGCTGGGACCTATCTTTCTCTTGCCATGCTCTATGAGCAGACCGGGAAATATGACAAGGCCATGGCCGTCTATGAGCGGGCATTGGCCAAAAATGACAAGTTCTGGCCTGCGGCAAACAACCTGGCCTTTCTGCTCAGTGAATACGCTTCAAGCCCGGAAAATATGGAAAGGGCTTTGCAGCTCGTTCAGCAGGCCCAGGAGGTGCGGCCTAATGAGCCTGAGCTGCTGGACACCCTGGGCTGGGTTTACTATAAAATGGGGAATTCCCAGCGAGCCGCGGAGATCATCAGCCAGGCGCAGAGCGCAGACCCGACAAATGCTATTCTCAACTATCACCTGGGCGTGGTGCTTGTTGAGACAGGACGTAAAGAGGAAGCCCGGCAGCATCTGCAGGATGCAGTGAACAGCGGGCAGAATTTTAATGGTATCGACAAGGCCGGGGATTTGTTAAAGAGCTTGAAGTAAAAAAGATCCTGCAAGGTTTTTGCGTGGCGCCGGAATTTTCTTGTCACAGATAACCTAACTATGCTAAAGCAGGTTTGTTTGCCAATATGCCTGACTACCTAATGTTTTTACGAGGAGTACGATGAAAAGATTGCTCAGTCTGATGTTCGTTTTCTGTCTGCTGCTGTTTGCCGTCACCCCATTGCTGGCTGCCGAGGATTCTCCCCTGCTGACAGGAGATCCATACCTGATAGGTGCCGGCGATGTGCTGGATATTTCCGTGTGGAAGGATGAAGCCCAGACCAAAACCGTGATCGTGCTGCCGGACGGTACAATTTCCTTCCCCTTGATCGGGCAGCTCATGGCAGAGGGAAAAACCGTCTCCCAGCTCAAGGAGGAAATCAGACAAAAGGTTTCCCAGTTTGTTCCTGATCCTGTGGTGACCGTCATCGTTCATCAGGTGAACAGCATGCTGATATATGTTGTCGGCAAGGTGAACAATCCTGGCCGTTTTCAGCTCAGCACCAATGTGAATGTGCTGCAGGCGCTTACCATGGCAGGCGGGCTTAACCCGTTTGCCAATCGCGAAAAAATTACCATCATGCGCGATGAGTGGGGAGATACGACGATTTTCAAATTCAATTACGATGAGGTTGCTGCCGGAGAGAATCTGCAACAGAATATCCGGCTCCGCCGTGGAGATGTGGTTGTAGTCCCATGAGAAAGTTTTCCGTTTTTTCCTTGCTAGCCCTATTCGTTCTGCCCGTTCAAAACGGCATGGCTGATGATTTCCGTGTCATACCCTACGCCGCCATTCGCGAGGAATACAGTGACAACATATTCTTCAGCGATGATATCGAGCAGGATGATTTCATTACCACCGGCACGGTGGGTCTGGAAGTGCGGGAGCGGACGGAATTACTGAAGGCTGCTCTGGTAACACGATTTGACGGCCTGTCCTATGCTGATAACAGTGAATTAAACGATGTCGAAGAGTATTATAAGGGAAGTGTAACCTACCAGTTGAATCCCTTTTTGAAAATGTCCGCTGATGCGGGATACTCTGTCGATTCCCGGGCGGATCGTGATCTTGATGTCACCGGCTATGTCCTTACCGCCGATGTCCGCAGACGACAGGACTACTCTTTTTCCGGGGATTATCAGGCCTCAGAAAAAACCTCTCTCTTCACCTCCTACTCCTACCTTGACGATCAGTTTGAAACAAGTGATGTGGATGAGTTTACCGGGCAGAATGTTCTTGCCGGCTTGACGCATAGCCTTGACTTTACCAAACCAACCGCTGCCAGGCTCTACGGGCGTTACAGCCATTATAATTTTTACAGCTCCAAGGCGGATAATTACAGCGTGACAGTCGGCTTCAGTCGGCAGTTCAGTGAAAAATTGAGCTATGTTTTTGATATCGGTCCCAGGTATACAGAGGGCAGTGAGAAGAGAACAGGCGAAACCTCATACGATAACGGTGTGGGCGGGCAGTTCACCCTGACCTATAATGAGGAATTGACCACCGCGGAGATGAATATTTTTCATGAGGTGACCGGATCAAGCGGGCGTGACGGCGCCACTAAGCGCACCGGGCTGGTTTTAAGCCTCAAACACCGCATCAGCGAAAGGTCTTTTGTCCGCTTCGGCATTGACAGCTACCTGAACAAAGCGACCCGTGATGCGGCGTATGTCAGTGATCTCAACGAGCTGACCACGACGCTCACACCCTCATTGCATTATGAGTTCAATCCGGAGCTTTTCTGTGAGACGGCATACCGCTATACCGTGATAGCGGACAGGGAAGCTGATCACGAAAAACATCGCAATCTGGTGTTTGTCAAATTGACCTATAAATACCCGGTGGTTGAATAGAGGGATTTCGGATTTGGGATTGCGGACTGAAAGATGGCGGAAAGGGTTTGCCGTTCTGAAAACTTTTCAGTTCAAGTACTTCAGGCACTTTAAGTACTTTAACGTACTTTAGATATTATGAATACAGTTGAAAGGAGTGCAGATGGAAGAGCATGAAATGTCGCCGAATGATTATGTGGCGGTTCTGAAGCGGCGCAAGTGGAGCCTGGTGTTGCCCGCAGTCCTTGTGGTGCTGATTTCTGCGGCTGTTGCCTTGATCTTGCCGCCGGTTTATAAATCTGTTTCCACAATCTTGATTGAAGAGCAGGAAATTCCAGCCAATTTCGTTACCTCTACGGTGACCAGTTACGCGGAGCAGCGCCTGCAGTCCATTCATCAGCGGATCATGAGCACCAGCCGACTGCTGGAAATTATCACCCGTCTTGATATATACAAGGACTTACGGCAACAGGCGACAACGGAAGAAGTCATAGACAAGATGCGGGAGGATATCAGCCTTGATTATATAAGCGCGGAGGTCGTCGACCGAAAAACCGGTCGTCCAGCTACGGCCACTATCGCCTTTACCCTTTCCTATGAGGCCGAGGAAAGTCCTGCTACAGTGCAGAAGGTTGCCAATATCCTTGCCTCGCTGTTTTTGGAGGAAAACCTGCAGGTGCGTGAGCGTCAGGCCATGGAGGCTACGACTTTTCTTGGGGATGAGCGGAAAAAGGTCAAAAAGAGTCTGGATGAGATTGAACAGAAAATTGCCCAATTCAAGCAGGAGCATATCAATGAGCTGCCGGAGGTGCTGCAGGTAAACCTGCAGAGCCGCCACAATGTCCAGGCCTCAAAAGAAAGACTCAGTGAACAGCTCCGTTCGTTAAAGGAACGGGAAGGCGCCCTGATGTCAGATCTTGCCAATCTCTCCCCCAAAATGGAGATGGAGGATATCAAGAGACTGGAAAGTCTGAAGCTTGAATTGAACAGACTTGAAACCCGTTTTACCGACCAGTACCCGGATGTGATTAAAACCAAAGAGGAAATTGCGAATCTCACCACGAAGATCGGCTCCAATGAGAAGAATAATCCCAGTGGATTGCCGGATAATCCGGCCTATATCAACCTGTCCTCCCAGCTTTCCAGTGTGCAGGCCGAGATAAAATCAGTGAAGCGGCAGAATGATGATCTGGAGAAAAACGAGGACAAATTAAATAAATCGATTGACGCAACTCCCCGGGTTGAGGAGACATACAACGCTCTCCTTTCCGAACGGCGGAACAAACAGGCGAAATTTGACGATCTGTCCCAGAAGCTGATGGAGGCCAATGTTGCCTATGGCCTGGAAAAGGATCAGAAAGGTGAACGGTTTACCCTGATCGATCCGGCAAGGTTGCCGGAAAAGCCTGATAAACCCAATCGGCTGGCCATTCTGCTCATCGGCATTGTGCTGGGGATGGGTACGGGAGTTGCCTGGGCGGCCCTGAGGGAATTCAGTGATCAGTCGGTCCGCAAGGCGGAAATACTGGTTAGTGAAACCTCTTTCCCGGTTCTGGCCTCCATTCCGCGGATCAGCTGCGCAGAAGATAAGCAGCAGCATAAGCACCGCAGGAGATGGGGTGTTTTGCTTCTTCTCGGTATCCTGCTGGTTGCCGTCCTGGCATTTCATTTTCTTGTTATGGATCTGAATGTCTTCTGGGCCAAACTGACGCGCCGCATGATGTAAGCAGCCACGGATCAGCGATGCATGCCTTTGCAGGAGAGAATATTGTCGTCTGGCGAGGCTGAGACCTCGGATGTAACATTTATTCCGGCCAGGTTGGATGGGCCGGCTTACGAGATGGGATATATGAAATTACGAAAAGCCCTTGATAAAGCAAATAAGGAACGTCAGGAAAATCTGACGGATGCGCCAGTAGAGATGGATGAAGTACTTAGCAGCGATGATGACGTGTCCGAGCATGCGGCGCCCCTGAAGGGAGGTGTCTGGCAGGCCCCGGTTTATTCAGAATCTCTGTCGGTGCAGCTTGATCAGCAAAAGCTCATTAAAAATCGCTGCATCTGTATTACCTCTGATGCCCCGGAACTAGATGCCTTCAAGGTGTTGCGGACCCAGATTCTGCAACGCACCAAAGAGCAGGGCATGAACACCATTATGGTGACCAGCGTCAAACCGGGTGAGGGGAAGACGATGACGGCCATCAATCTGGCCCTGACTTTTGCCAGGGAATATCATCAGACGGTCCTGCTGGTGGACTGTGACCTGAAAAAACAGGATATCCACCGGTTTCTTGAATTTTCCAGCGATCGTGGGCTGATTGATTACCTGGAATATGATATGCCTTTAAAAGACTTTATCATCTGGCCGGGAATTGAGAAACTGACCCTCATTTCCGGGGGGCGGACCGTATCGGACAGCACGGAGCTGCTTGGCTCGCCGAAGATGAAGGAACTGCTGGCGGAAATGAAAAACCGCTATGTTGACCGCTATGTCATTCTCGACGTCCCGGCAGTTCTGGATGGAGCCGATGCCATGGTTTTTGCCCCGCTGGTGGACGGCATTGTCATGGTAGTGGAAAAAGGGGTTACCTCCCTGGCTGATGTCAAAAAGGCAGTTGAGCTTATGCCCCAGGAGAAGTTCCTCGGCTTTGTGCTCAATGACCGTACCGGGGCTTAGTTATTATTTATTTTCCGGCATGCAGACTGTCAAATTGCTGCCGCCGCTCCTCTTATCCATCTTTAATTTTCGGCACAGCCGCTACCGCCTATGTATGAAAAGTTTTACGGTCTTTCTGAAAAACCGTTCCATATTGTGCCCAATCCCCATTTCCTCTATCTCAGCGCCAAGCATCAGCATGCCCTGACCTATCTGGAGTATGGCATCCGCGAGGGAATGGGCTTTATTCTGCTCACCGGCGAAATCGGCACCGGCAAGACAACCCTGATCCGCCACATGCTCAATCAGATTGAGGCGGAAATCGAGGTGGCGGTGATCTTCAACACCAATGTATCCGCCAACCAACTGCTCAGTCTGATCCTCCAGGAATTTGAACTGGAAGCGGATGGGACTGACAAGGCAAGAAATCTTGACCGGATCTACCAGTTTCTCATCCAGAAGTATGCCAAGCGGAGCCGGGTGCTGCTGATTATTGATGAGGCCCAGAATCTGTCTGATGAGGTGCTGGAAGAGGTGCGCATGCTCTCCAATCTTCAGGCTGATGATACCTTGCTGCTGCAGATTATGCTGGTCGGCCAGCCGGAGTTGAAGGCCAAGCTGAAACGGCCCGGTCTGGCCCAGCTCACCCAGCGTATCGCGGTCAATTATCATCTGATGCCGTTGAACAGGGAGGAGACGGGGATCTATATCGCCTCGCGGCTGGAGAAGGTGGGCGGGGATCCTGAGCTGTTCTCCCCGGAAGCCATCGATGAAATTTACCGTGCTTCAAACGGCACGCCGCGCTCGATTAATCTGCTCTGTGATTCTGCCCTGGTCTACGGTTTTGCCGACGAGCTGCAAAAGATAGATAAGGATATTTTACTGCAGGTTCTTGAAGATAAAGGCGATTTCGCCTGGGCCATGGAAGCTTCGGCAGCTGCCGCGCCTTTGCTGGAACTGGGCGGAGCCGCCGGTGCCGAATTTGCCGAACTGGTCCAGCGTCTCGCCACTGTGGAGAGGCAGGTGCAGGAGCTTCGTTTCCAACTCACTCTGCAGCAGGATGAGCTGGAAAAGCACGGCGAAGGGTTTAAGGATGAAATTGTCCGGCAGCTTACGTCGCAGCTGGAGCAGGAGCGCAAAAAAAGCGGCAAATTGCTTCTCGAATACGGTCGGGTCAAGGAAAGGGTGAAGTGGCTGGAAGGAAGCAGCTCCTTGCCGGCAGCCGCAGGCACTGATGAGCCCCATGAAGGCAGGCAGTCCGTTTCCGACAAAAAGACCAAAAAGACTTCCTGGTTTTCATTTCGTTTTTAGGCGCCATTACGAAATAACCGCTTCATTTTTGAGCATTTCGTTACGGCTCCTTATGCCGTCTTTGACAACGGACGATGATATTATTTTATTACAACGGTTTAGAAAGTTTGCATGTCTTTTTCTCTTTCTTCCGCAACGCATCCAGGTGATATGCCCTTGCTTTTCCTGCCTGGCTGGGGTTTTGATGCCCGCCTGGTTGACCTGTATCGATTATTCCGCGACAACTGCCTGATTCTGCCCAACTCTTTTGTCGATCCCGCCTGTTTTAGCGCCGAGCTGTCGGCATTTCTGCAGAGCAGGCACATCACAAAAATTGTCATTGTAGGCTGGTCCATGGGGGCGCAATTGGGGCTTGATTTCAGCCTGACCCATGGTCACCTGGTGGGAAGACTTGATCTTGTTGCCATGCGCAGTTGTTGGCCGCAGCAGGAGATTGCCGCGGTCCGCAGGGCAATCGCTGCTGATTTGCCGGGATATCTGCGGGATTTTTATCGAAAATGTTTTTTAGGATATAAAAAGCCCTATCATGATTTTGTCCGCGAGCTGCAGGAAGATTATCTGCAGAAATTGCCTAGAGAAATACTGATGACTGGTCTGGATTATCTGCAGAATTTTACCCTTCCGGCCCATATACCCGATGGTTTGGCTGTCCATATGATCCATGGCCGTAAGGATCTGGTAGCTCCGGTAGAGGAAATGCCGCAGTTTTTAGGCGCAACCCATGAAGTATTTCCCCGTGCCGGTCACATGGTGCTGCTTGATCTTCAGCAGAAACTGCAGAATGACTGAAGAGAGAAAAAAGGCAATTTGCCGCCGGTTTTCCAAGGCTGCGGCCACCTATGACGAGTATGCCCTGGTGCAGAAAGAAAGTGCGGCCAGGCTGGCAACATGCCTGCCTGAGCAATTTTCTGCCGCTCGAATTCTGGAGATCGGCTGTGGAACCGGCAATTTTACGGCACAGCTTGCGGCTCGCTTCCCCCAGGCCAGTCTTACTGCCCTGGATTTTTCCGAGGCCATGGTCGAACAGGCTGCTAAAAAATGTCGGGAATATGGCGTTTCCTTTCTCAGTGAGGACGGCGAGCAGTATCTGGCCGAAAACAAGCAACAATTTGATTTGATCGCCAGTAATGCCACCATGCAGTGGTTTGACGATCTGCCCACGGCATTTTCCCATGTGGCACGGAGCCTTGCCCCGGGCGGAATTTTTCTCGCCTCTCTCTTTGGCCCATCAAGCCTGCATGAACTGGCAGCAGCGCTTGCCGGAGTCTTTGCTGAGTCGCCCAGATTGCCGGCTGCCCAATTTCCGGACAGGGAAAAAATCCTGGAGCTTGCCCAGGCGCGCTTTCATCGGGTGGAAATAGACGAAACGGTTTACCGGCGGATGTATCTGTCCCTGCAGGATCTTTTCCGCCATATCAGCAAAACAGGGACAGGCGGCTACCATCCCTCAATGCCGCGGTTGACCAGAGGCAGATTGAAAAGGCTGGAAGAGTGGTTTCGTAACCACGGAGACTTTGAATTGTCTTATCAGGTTTTTTTTCTCACAGCAGCCAGTCCCGGCGAGGATAAAAAGTGATGGTACCGCCTATGGCAAGCAATGCCGTTTTTATCACGGCAACCGGCACCGGGGTGGGGAAAACCTTGGTCAGTTCACTGCTCATTGGTTTTTTACGTGAGCAGGGGATCAAGGCCGGTTACCAGAAATGGGTCAGCACCGGGGGCGAGATGCCCGAGGATCTCCTCTATTGCCAGGAAAAGAACCATCTGGAGTTTGACCAGGGGCAGCTTGACAGCCAGGTTGTTTACCGCTTTCTCATGCCGGCATCCCCCCATCTGGCCGCGGAACAGGAGCGCAGAGAGGTTGACCCTGATAAAATAACAGAGATTTTTACCCGTAGCGCAGGCGTGCATGAGGTGCTGGTGGTGGAGGGGGTCGGCGGCGTTCTGGTGCCGCTGAGACGTGATCTACTGCTGGCGGATTTCTTGGCCTGCCTGCAGCTGCCGGTTATCATCGTGGCCCACAGCGGCCTAGGCACCGTCAATCATACCCTGTTGACTATTGAAGCCCTGCGGCAAAGAAAACTGCCGGTGCTTGGCGTGGTTTTTTCCGATGAACAGGAGGGGCTGGCGGTCGATGATCCTCTGGTCGCGGATAATATGCGGACCATTGGCGACATGGCAGGGGTGGAGGTGTTCGGCCGTCTGTTGCGTCTTGGCGATTATGCACTGCTGGAGCAAGCCTTTCAGCCGGTCGGTAAAGCTATCTGGCAAAAATTTCGCCTGATGGCAGAGTCGCAGCCAAAGTAAGAGAAGCGGTTTTGCTTAAAAAATTACCACAGAGAGCACAAAGCCCACAGAGGTAACTGACTGTAATAAAAAATATTTCTCTGTGATCTCGGTGTGCTCTGTGGTGAAAAAAAGACTTTTTACGAATGCATCGACTTGTTCTTCGTCTAATTTCTTTTCTCGGGTACCCCAAAGGCCTTAAGGATCATGGCAAGGGGACAGAACTTTGAGAAGCCGTACTGGAAAAGGTTGGCGCCGACAAAGGCGGTGAACCAGAGCCAGTATTTGCTCAGGAAAATGGGGCTGGCCTCCACCCCCAGGGCAAGGCTCAGCAGGATGAAAAGGCCGGCAATCACATGGACCCAATCGGTGACAATCATGATGTTCTCCGTATTTTGGGGTTTCCCGCAAGAGAGTTTTTTTAAAATGACCAGCGCAGGCTTGCATAGGCATTGGTGTTGTCCTGAAACTGGCCGAAAAAGGTAAAATCGTCAGAGCCGTAAAAGAAATTGCCGCCCGCCTCGATGGTCCAGTGATCGTCGATTTTATACTGGACCTTGGGCCGCAGGTAGCAGTCCTGATCAGAGGGTGAATAGTAGGCGAAAAATGACAAAACCAGATTCTGGTTCATCAGCAGTTTGGTGAGGCGAAGCGTCAGCAGGTGGCGGTATTCGTCCCGGGCCGGGGAAGCAGCAGGCCGCGAATCCCGGTAGGCGTCGTAATCCTGCATCCATTCCACATAATACTGCAGGGAGCCGGTAAAATCCCGGGCCAGCTCCCGCTCGAAACCGGTTAGAAAACGCCATTCGCTGTTACGGATCAGCGGGTCGTCACCGTGCTGATCCTGGCGGGAATCATAATAGCCGGCTTCCAGATTGGCGATGCCACCCCAGAGCTGGCCACGGGCGCTTGCTCCGTAAACACTGAGGCGCGGATAGATGAGTTGTCCGGTGGCAGGATCAAGCCCCTCCGGCGTCTTCCAGAAACCGTCATAATTGTATAGGGCGAGCTCTGCCCCTGCGTAATTTTTGGCAAGGCGCAGGGCAAATTCGCTGTCGCGGCCAAAAGAGGAACGCTCCTCCGTATCCAGGAAGAAGTTTTGTCCGGCAGTCTCACCCAGGATAGGATTCCAGTAGGACAGACGTTCTCCATCTATATGGTCCGAGGGATTGAAGACCGGGACAAAGACCAGATCCACATTGGCCAGTTCATGAAAATAACTGACCTTGACCGCATCAGACGGGGCCTTCAGGTACTCGTCATCCCGGCCGATGAAAAAAGATTTCCAGTCTTTGGGAAAGAGGTCATTGATAAAAAGCAGATCGCCTGTGCCCCAGGTGAGCACCTGCCTGCCCATTTTCACATCCATGGCAGCAAGGGGCGAAAAGAGAAAATTACCGTCACGCAGCAGGGCCGTATAGTCGTCGGTGACAAAATCACTGAGTAGTTCGCCTTTCAGTCCAAACGATCCCCAGCCAAGATCCTTGCCTGCTTCAAGCTGCAGACGCAGCTCGGCCAGCGATACGTCCTTTTCATGGGGATCGTTCTGCAGCCGCCAGCCGTTTCTTGCCTCGATAAAACCGTTCAGGTCCACCCCGTAAGCGTCATAAAATGTATCCTTCCATGTCTGCAGGTCCGCCCTGGCAACTCCTGCGGCAAGGAATAAACCAGCCAGGGCAAGGACCGCGGCACAGGCCGTCATATGTTTGCCGATTTTTCGCAAGATATTCACGGCTGAAATTAGCGGTACACTTCCTTTGGCGGTTTGCGCAGGTAGCGTTCGCTAAAGATTGATGCATCGAGGCCGAGATCATAGCTGATATTGGAAAATTCCGACACCGTCTCCCCGCCGCTGGTAAAATCCTGCACCCTGGACTTGGTCACGGTGGGATGACCCTGGATATCCTCCACGGCCAAGGCTTCAACGACCCTGTATGGCTTGTCAGCCTTATTGGCGTATTCGGCCTTCATGGGCAGAAAGGTTTTTTTGTCGATCCAGACCCGGTAGAAGGAAAATTCCACTGAGACGGGATCCTTCGGGGTATTTTTCAACACATAAAATTTATCCCCGTCTTCCAGCAGTTCATGCTTGTCTTCGTTAATGCCGCGGCCCGAGACATCTTCATAAAAAAAATGGGAACCCATGAAGCTGGTCCGTTTATCCGAGGCGGCTATCCGCTTTACCAGATCAAGATCGGGCAGGTACATCCAGCGATCATCGTCCTTGTCCGTATATTTATGGACCAGAAAAACGGTTTTGCGGATATCGCTGGGTTTTCTGAAGAAAACATAGAACTCCTGGTTGCCGCCATCCTTGTCATCACGACGCAGGATGACAAATTCCCTGTTTCTGGTACGGCCCTGGGAGTCGGTAATGGTCATGTCAACCAGGGCTTTGCCGTCTTTACCGGCATAATAGGCCGCATTGTTGGCCTTGTTGACGATTTCCTCAACATTCGGGGCCGCCAACACACAGGTTGCCGTAGTGAGAAATAGGGTTGCCAGGGAAAGAGCGGAAAAAGTTTTTTTCATCGTTTGGATACCTCAGTTAATTTGTCTGACGTTGTTCATTTTTGAAAAGATATTTTTGCAGCAGGGTGATGAGAGCCGGCAGAATGATCATGGTGGCAAGACCCGAGGCCGCCATGATGCTGGCAAGGAAAACACCCACGGTTTTATACGGCATCAGGGGCGCGGCAAGCAGGGGCGTAAACCCTACTGCAATGACGATGACGTTTTTGCTGATGGCCCTGGCCGGCTCCTCGAACATTTCCTTGATGGCAGCACTCCAGGAATGCGTTTTCCGGTATACCATTCTGGTGCGTTCCAAGAAATGGATGGCAAAATCAACCGCCAGCCCCAAGGTAAGTGAAGATAAAACCGCCACGGGCATATCGTAATCCTTGCCGATGAAACCGATGATGCCATAGATAAGGGCAATGGTGACCGAAAGCGGGACCATGGCCAGCAGCCCCCACAGCAGGGAGCGGAAGAGGATGATCATCATGACCAGCACCACGACAAAACTGCTGCTGAAGGCCTCCAGCATGCCGGTGACCATTTTGTCCTGCCAGACTACATTGAGGTAGGTCAGCCCCGCCCATTTATGTTCAATGGTAAAGGGGGGAGGGTTGGCGCTCATGAATTTATTAACCTCCGCAACCACCTTCTCCATCCCCTGATTGTCCCCGTTCTTGAGCTGCACCCAGATATTTGCCTTGGTGTAATCAGGGGTGACAAAATGCCAGAGAAAATCAGGTTTATGGCTGTTTTGGAATGAAATCAGGCATTGGGCCACGGCGTTGACGCTGTCCGGTACTCTGTAATAATCGGTCTTCCCCGCAAACAGTTCCTGATGAACTTTTTTCACCACATCGGTAACGGAGTTGCTCTTGCCCACCACCTGGGACCGGTTCATATCCTCCTGCAAGCGGGCCACATAGCGCAGCATTTCGGGATTTTTGAAAATCTGGCCGCGGTTTTTTACCACGGCCAGGGTGTCCATGAATTCCGACCATGATTCATAATCAGCATCAGCGCTCGCATCTTGCCTTATGAGCCATTTATTTTCAACCACATTCAGCAACTGATCACTGTCAGCCGCTGTTTTACTGCTCTCGTCAACGATCTGTATTGCCTGGTTGAGCAGAGATGGTAGTGACTGAGCCACAGGCAGGGCTGCGAGTTTTTCTTTCAGCATGGCCGCGGTTTGGGCGGGGGAAAGAGCTTCCTCTTTTGCCTCCAGTACCAAATAGGCCTCATAGGTGCCGCCGAAGTGGCTGTTCAGCACCTTGTCCGCCACCCGGATCGGATGATTTTTGGTAAACCATTTCACCGGGTTGTCATTGATCTGAATTTTATGAATGCCGTACAGTGAGACCAGCAGGGTGACCACGGTAACAATAATGATCAGTTTTGCCTGCTGATAGGTAAAACGGGCCAGCCGGGCAAGAAAGGCGGCAAGCCAGGATTTTTTGGACGGTCCCGTCATCTGGATGGCTGCCCCGAAATTGGCCAGGCTTTCCTCCTTGAGCAGCATCACATATGCAGGAGTGAAAACAATGGTCACCAGCCAGGCCAGCATGATGCCGAAGGCGACAAAAATGCCGAAGGCCTGCACCGGCGGGATCGGGGTCAGGGCAAGAGAGGCAAAGCCGGCCGCTGAGGTGAGCGAGGTATAGAGCATGGGCATGAACAACTGGTCCATAACATGCTCGATGGTGCGGCGCCGGTCTTTGATCGTCTGGTATTTGTCAAAAAATTCAGAAAGGATATGTATGCTGTCCACCACGGCAATGGGCATGAGAAAAATGGGAATCATGGAACTCATGATATGCAGGGTGTTGCCGGTGCCGATCAGCAGGCCCATGGTGGCGATGACCGAAACCATGGCGACAATCATCGGCGAGATGATCAGGGAGAGTTTCCTGAAAAAGAGCAGCATCAGCAGAAAAATGGCAACCATGGCCAGGGGGGCGGAGATGGCCATCTGCACAAACATCTCTTTGCCGAAGGTGTCCTCGGCCACGGGCAGGCCGGTGATGAAGAACTGGTCATCCCCCTTGAAGGCGCTGATTTTTTTCAGCAGTTCATTGCGCACCTGGTGGGCAAAGTCCTTGGTGGTGATCGGGATATAAATAGCGATCGCCTTACCGTCTTCGGAAACCAGGGTGCCGTTCAACAGGGGATTGCCCATGGCGCTGTCGCGAATTTTTAAGGCCTCTTCCCGGCTGGCCGGCGCTTTGGCCATCAGCCATTGGAAACGGACCTGGCCTGGGCCTGCCTGCTCAATGGTGTCAACATCTCCGGGAGCGATCATCTCAGAGGCGACGACCCGTTTTTCCGGATCATTTGGATCCTGCAGGGTTTTGGCAAATTCGCTGAGTTCCTGGACATGCCCCAGGGTGTCGGGGTTGAAAACGCCGTCCGGATCTTTATCGTTGACTACGCCAAGCACCACCACGTCATAGAGGGAGAATTCTTTTTTGACCAGATTGTGGTAAACCCGGACTGCTTCATCTTCCGGCAGCATGTTCTCCGGGTCGGTGTCCACATGCACCTTGACAAGGAGTGAGCCGAGGGCCAAGGTGATGAGCACCATGAGGGTCGTAACGATTTTGGGATGGCAAATGGAAAACTGTATTAAGCGGCTGCCGATTTTCATCGAAAAGCTCCGGAACTACGATTGTAATTGATATGCTTAAACAGCGCCCAGTGAAAGGGGAAGGGTTACTACGGACTGGGCGCTAATTGATGGCCTCAGTGCAAAAAAGTTTGCGCAGGGTTTGCATCAACTGCAGGATACGGGGATCCTTAATGCTGTTGTAGATAAAGTTTGCATCTTTGCGGAAGGAAATAATCCCCTGGTTGCGTAATATGGACAGGTGTTGTGAAACATTGGCATTGGTTGTTTTTACCTCTTCGCGGAGCTCACCCACCGTCATTTCCTTGTCCTGCAGCAGGCAGAGAATTTTTAGTCTAATGGGATGTGACATGGTTTTCAACAGTCCGGCAATGGATTCAATGTGTTCAGTTTGCATTGGCTACTCAGTGTTTAATTGATTAATTAAATTATTTAATTCTTATGTGACGTTTTGTAAAGAGGTTTTTCAGTAAATTATTATATGCTTAAGCTGACTTTACTGTCCAGCCCAACTTGCAACTTTCTGGCAGCATTTCCCTGATAGATGCCTATCTCCAGCAAATCGCGGCTGCCGAACAGGGCAACCGGCCTGTCAATGGCAGCTGCGCTGTATGCCGCTGCCACACCCGTGATTGTCAATGCGCCCACGCTTACCCGCAGGTTCAGCCAGTCCCCGGAACAGAATCGGTCGGCCGTCTCCCTGTCGATATTGGTAATGAGGTTGCCGAAATGGTCGATATCCGTCACTGCGCCGCTCAGGGTATCGCCGCAGAGTACCGGCGTTGCCATGGCAAGACTGACCAGTGATTCCCCGGCGATCTCCCGGCCCGTGCTGTGGGGTGGAAAATTACGGGCAAGATGGGCCGCCACCGGGGCAAAGATATCACGGCCATGAAAGGTGTGGCTGACCGGGTGCAGAAAAAGGTCACTGTTGCATACCTCATGAACCTTGCCGGCTTGCGGGAAAAGCAAAGTCATCACCCCGTTGTCCGGGGCCAGGAAAAGATGGCCGGCGGCTTCCAGCAGGATAATGCGTCGGTTGCTGCCTACTCCCGGGTCAACCACCACCACATGGATGGTATTTGGCGGGAAAAACCGGTAGGCCGAGGCAATCACCCTGGCTGCCTGTCGGACGTCCTGGGGCCGGATGCCATGGGTGAGATCAACGATGGTTGCCCCAGGGCACCTGCTAAAGATAACCCCTTTCATCACCCCGGCATATTCGTCGTTTAAGCCGAAATCAGTGGTTAATGTTAGCAGCGGCGTCATTTTTTCTGGGCTCCTGTTATTTTGCCAGCCGGCTTACTCCGACAAGTTGTATCTCGCCCTGCAGTTTCGACTGATATTTTCTCAGGGCAGCAAGGGTTGCCGGGTGCGGGTGGCCGATGCCGATGGCAGATCCTCTTTTCCTGGCGAGGCTGATCAACGCATCCAGCTGTTTCATGATCTGCTGTGCGTCCTGGCTGTTGTCGATAAAAATATCCCGCTGGGCGGATCTCATCCCCATCTCTCTTGCCATGGAAAATCCGACTGAGTTGGCGGAGGTAAGGCTGTCCAGAAAAAAGAGATTGTTATTTTTGAGCAGAGCGAGACAGGCCTGCATGGCTATGCGGTTCTCCGTGAAGCTGGATCCCATGTGATTATTGACGCCTATGGCATGGGGTACCGCGGCAATATCCCTGGCCAGGGTTGACTGAATTTTCCAGCTGTCCATAGCGGTCAAAAGTGCCCCTGGACCAGGGGTCCATTTGCTGTCCTGCGGTTCCATGGGCAGATGCAGCAGAATGTCCCGGTCTTTCCGTCGGGCCTCGGCTAACTGGGCTGCGGTATGGGGGCCGAAAGGCAGAAAGGCGAACGACAGATTAAGATCAAGGGCGATGAGATCGGCACAGATTTTATCCTGGAATCCCATATCGTCAATGATAATGCTGATCAGGGGAAGCTGGGCGGTTGCCGGCGATTTTTGGCTGGGTAGGCTGGTGATGAGAGGCGGCGGCACAGCAGGTTTTGCTGGAATAGGGGCCGGCTTTTTCTTGGGTACCGAGGCAATGGGCGGGGAGAGGGGTTTGATGGTGCCCGGACGCAGAAAAACAAGGTACACCGTGGCCGCAATACTGCACAGCAGCAGCAATAAAAGGAAAAACCACAGCAACAGGCTTTTTTTGCCTTTCTTTTTTTTACGGGCAGCTTTTTTTCTGGCCATTTATTTCTGCCGGGTCAGCACGTAATTGGCCAGTCCGGTCAGGATTTTGCGTGACTGACAGTCAGGAAAAACGGCAAGTGCCTCATTAGCCGCTTCAACAAGGGTTTCCGCACCCTGTCTTGCATAGTCAAAGCCGCCGTATTGTTCAATAAAGGCATAAACTTCGCCGATCTGTCCCGCCCGCGCCGAGGGGTTTTCCTTGAGCAGACCCATGATGCGGTCAAACTCTTTTCGGTCACAGTTCTGCAAGGCATGTATGAGGGGCAGGGTCATCTTGCCTTCGACAAAATCATTGCCCACTGCCTTGCCTGTTTTACCGGGATCGCCCTGGTAATCGAGGAGATCGTCCACGACCTGAAAGGCAAGCCCCAGGGCATCCCCGTAACTCCGCAGGGCCTTTTGATGTGCATCGCCGCTTTGGGCAAAATAGGCCCCGACCTCACAGGCCGCGCTGATGAGACAGCCGGTTTTGCCGCGCAGCACGGAAAAATAATTTTTTTCGGAAAGATTACGCTCCTGCACGGTCTGCATCTGCAGAAATTCAGCCTGGATCATGGCTGCTGTGGCGTGGCCGATGAGCGAGAGGGTATGCTGATCACCGACTGTGCCGGCAATGGTCAGAGCCCTGGCGTGGAGAAAATCACCGGCCAGAATAACCTGGGTATTGTCCCAGACACTGTTGGCTGAAGGCCTGCCCCGACGCTTGCCGGCGTTATCAATCACATCATCATGCAGCAGGCTTGCGCCATGGAGGAATTCGAAAATCGCGGCCAGGAGGTAAAGGTTGACCGGCGGTTTCAGTTCATCCTCCTCTGCCAGCCCTTCCGGCATGCGGGAAAAGGCGCACAGCCTGGCCGACAGCACGGTCAGGATCGGGCGGATCCTTTTCCCACCATTGAAGAGGGCATATTCCAGAATTTGCTGAAGCAACGCATTGCCGCACTGAGAGATCTCGCTGTGCATGGTTTCATTGATTTGCTCGATATCAGGTTGCAGCAGGGCAAGAAGTTCGTTTTTATTCACATTATTCTCCTGTCTCTGAAGGGGTTGGCTGTAAGGGCAAGTCGCGAACCGCCCCTACCGTATCCGCTTTTTCATGGAAAAAAAAGGTTACCTCCTCAAGGGTTCTGATGATTGGGCTGTCCGGTAAACTTTTCAGGAAAAGACGGCCATACCGCTTGGTGAAGAGGCGGACATCCATGATGGCCAGCAGTCCTGAGTCGGTGGATGAACGCATGAGCCGGCCAAGCCCCTGGCGCAGGGTCAGAATAGCCCTGGGTATCTGGAAATCCACGAAAGGATTGCCGCCCTCATCCTTTATTTTAGCAATCCGGGCCATGATAACAGGATCGCTGGGAACTTCAAAGGGAAGCTTGTCAATGATCACACAACTCAAGGTTTCACCCGGGACATCCACCCCTTCCCAGAAGCTGGCAACTGCCAGCAGCACGGAATGGGTTTCGTTGCTGAAACGGTCAAGCAGAGTCTGTTTCGGTGCGCTGCCCTGCATGAAAACCGGGAAAGGCAGCCTTTCCTCGAGATAATGAAACAGGTAATGCATGGCCTTGATACTGGTAAAGAGCACCAGAGCCCGGCCCCGGGATGCCAGCAGGATGTCCAGGATGCTATGCTGCAATTCCTTCAGGAAAGTCGGGGCGGCAGGTTCGGGCATATTGGCCGGGACAAACAGTTCGGTCCGCCCTGCGTAGTCAAATGGCGAGGCCAGACGCAGGGTGTTGGTGGTTGCAGGCAGACCGAGGCGTTCGAAAAAATAGCTGAAGTTGCCGCCGGTGGTCAGCGTAGCGGAGGTGAAAATTGCTGTCCTGACCTCAGGGAAAAGTGATTTTTGCAGATCCTCAGCAATTTCAATAGGGGAGGCGGAAACGGCAACCGATTTGTCGCGCCGCTCATACCAGTAAACATAGGAACTGCGCTGCTGCCCGGTAACAATCTGCAGATTGGTCAGCAGCTCCTGGGCCCGGCGCTGCATGCCGCCCCATATGTCACTGCGCTGGGCCTGGGAGTCAAGCCGTGAGATGAGACCGGACAGGGATTCTGTCAGCAACAGGCATTCTTCCTCCCAGTTGCTGATTTTTTCCACTGCCTCATGAAGTGGAAAGCGGCCCCGTTCCTCGGGGAAGATCCGCAGGAAACGGACGGCCTCGGCGGTCAGGCCGTTGACTGCGCTGGAAATTTTTTCCAGGGATTTATCATGGGCATTTTCCTGCAGCAGTTTCTCGATGTCCTGGGCCAGGTCAAGCAGCTGGAAGTGACTCACACTGTTGCCGAAATAACGGGTGGCGATATTTTCAATGTGATGGGCCTCATCGAAAATAACCGATTCATAACGGGGCAGAACCTCGGCAAAACCGAAACGCCGCAGGGCAAGATCAGAAAAAAAGAGATGGTGGTTGACGATCAGCAGCTGGGTGCGGGCTGCTTTTTTGCGCAATTGGTTGATGAAGCAGTCGGCGCCGTCCGGACAGATTGTGCCCAGGCATTGACTGGAGGTGGCGCTCACCTCCCGCCACAGGCTTGAATGGTCTGGAAGCCAGTCAAGTTCGGCCCGGTCCCCGGTATGGGTTGAGCCAAGCCAGTCGGCAACGGCGTCAAGATGATCGTTGTCGAAAAGGGGGAGCTGAGGAGAGTCATAGAGCTGATGCCAGCGGTAGAGGCACAGGTAGTTTTGTCGACCTTTGACGCAGAGAGCGGAAAGGTGCGGGGCAATATGCTCTTTGATAAAGGGAATCTCTTTGTTGAGAATCTGTTCCTGGAGGTTCAGTGTCCCGGTTGAAACCACCACCTTCTGATTGCTTAATGCGGCCGGTACCAGATAGGCAAGGGTCTTACCGATACCGGTTTCCGCCTCCACGGCAAGCATGGTGCCTGACCCGGCAGATGGGCTAAATGATTCATCCCCGGTAAAATTCTGCGCCACGGCCGTTGCCATGGCGAGCTGACCGGCGCGGGCTTCAAAGCCGGGCAGTTTCGTGCTGAGAATTCCACCGGGAGAGAAAATATTTTTGATTTTAGCAAGAAGTTCATCCATGATGATGTCAATCCTGGATGCTACATAACCGCTATGGGATAAAGATACAAAGAAAAAATATTTTGTATCTGGGAGACTTATGAATAGAATAAAAGAAAAAATGAGGAGGTGGTTTTATGCAGGTGAAGAAAATTCTGGTGCCGGTGGATTTCTCGGAAAATTCCAATCGTATTATCAAGTATGGTGCCTCTGTGGCCAGCCAGTTCGGGGCGGAGATGGAGGCGATTTTTGTCGCTCAGACCTTTCAGGATTATTCAGAGTTTTTTGAACCCCATATGCCTGTTATTCAGTTTGAGGAAGATCTGGTTGCCAGTGCCAGGGAGAGGATGAAGGCCTTTCTGGCGGAATCGCTTGAGCCTGCTGTGGTCTGCAAGGGTGTGGTCATGGCCGGAGACATTGCCGAGACGATTCGCAACTATGCCAGGGAACAGAAGGTGGATTTAATCGTCATGGGCACCCATGGCTACAAGGGACTGGAAAAGGTTCTTTTCGGCAGTATTGCCGAAAAGCTCGTCAAAAACTCGCCGTGTCCGGTATTGACAATTAACCCTTACAAGTAGATTTTCTTTTTGATTTCAGGGCAATGAGGCCCAGGCTGCTGCCTGTTGCTGCCTGGGGCTGAACCGCTGTTTTACAGACATGGCCCAGTAAGCTCGGTAGGCTCTCGTTGCACAGATAGACCTCAAGATGGGGCTCGCCCGAGGAGTTTGCATTGAGCGGCGCTTTGCCTGCGGGCTGGTGCCAGGCCTTGCTGTCATTAAATATCTTGGTCCATTCCGCGGCAAGAGCGGAAAAATTCTTCAGGGTATCCGGGGTTGTGCCCTTTGCCGCAGTATCTGACAGCAGTGATCGGAACCCTGCCAGGGTCTCTTTTGCCGCCTCCCTGAATGCCGTTCTCGCCTGGATAGAGGCAGCAAGTTCCATTTCGCCGCTTGCGGGCAACGGGATACGAAAGAGGCGCACCGGCCTTTTTTGGGTCAATGTTTCGTTTGCGTCAAAGAGAAGTTCAGCCGCATCTGTCTGATCGCTGACCAGCATTGAGTAGTTGCCTTGCTGCCGGTCGGCCAGAAAGAGTTTCGCCCACGCCTTGACAAGAATTTTCGGTCTCATCGGCAGCGTGCTTTCCATTTGCTGGAAAGGGGTAGGGGTAAATGGAATTTCCGGTTCCCCTTTCAGTGCCTCAAAAAGCTCGTGCTCTTTAATGGAAACGGCTGACAGTTCTTTTTGCAGCTCTTGCTCCTCCTGATAGAGGATTTCGGCAAGCTTGAGCAGCAGGCGGGCCCGCCACAGGTCTTCTCTGACCTGAGATTGTTCCTTGGCTTCAGCTGCGGATTTCCCGCCAATTGACTGAATCAGGCTTTTGACCGATTGTTCATCGCGGTTTTTTTCATTGCCGGCGGTTATGGTGGAAAGGTGGCCGCTGTAAAATTCTGCTTCATTTCCTTTGAGCTCTCTGATAAGTTGTCGGAACCGGTCCAGATCGCCATGAAAGGGGACCGGCGCATATCCTGCACAGAGCTCGGGATATGCCTCATCTGTGGTTGATTCTTCAGGTTCTTCTGCAGACAGATAGTGAAAAATTTTATCAAAAAAAACAAGCTCCTGGCTTACTTGCAGGGTGCTTACTGATGTCCTGGGAAAATAAAGTGCAGTGAGTGGCAGCATGATTTAATATGTAAATTAAGGATGTGATGGTTTATTTGAAAGTCATTGCCGCAAAAAAAATGTGACAATAGCCGCAGAAAGGAATTTGCACTTTACGCTGCTCTTGGCTTTTTGGCAAGAGTGGGAAGCCGTAGAAAAAAAATAACTGTAACATCGCGATACTGTGAATGACATAAGGAACCGTAACGAAATGATTCTAAGGTGTAATGGTTATTTCGCAACGGCCCCTAAATCTTAAAACGACATGGGTCTCATGAGCACAAAAGAAAAAATTTCACTGTTTTTGCTTATTGTTTTTTATCTGATTTTCAGCGTCAGATATTTCCCGAACCGGCCGATGGAAACTCTTTCGGCCACGATGAGCCATCTGCTGGAATCCGTTCCCTATATTATAGCAGTGACAATTCTGGTAGTCTCGGTGATGCAAAAGGTGGTGGGGCAAAAAATACCGAAGAACCGCATAGCAAGGATCTATCTGACCTTTGGTCTGATTGCCGAGTTTTTTTTCGGAATGTATCATTATCTCAATCAGGGACAGGTATAGCGGAGTAAGAGTGTCTGTTTTCACCACGGAGCACACAGAGATCACAAAGAAAAAATTTTTAATTACAATTAGTTATCTCTGCGAGCTCTGTGCTCTCTGTGGTTAATTTTCAGTTTTGGCGAGTCCTTCAACGGTTATTTGACAGTCACAAGGTATTTACTCTTCAGCTCATCAATCAGTTTCTTTAATGCCTGCTCATTGCGCTCAGCTTTGAGTCTGGCTTCGATTTCTTTACTGACCTGCTCCAGGGGCAGTTTTTGCGGTGCCTTTCTGTCGAGAACGTGGATCAGGTGCCAGCCGAAATTTGTCTGCACCGGTGGACTGGTTTCACCGGGTTTGGTTGCAAATGCCGCGTCTTCAAACTCCTTGACCATCTGCCCCCTGCCGAAATAGCCCAGATTGCCACCCTTGTTTTTCGATCCCGGATCTTCGGAAAACTGTTCGGCAAGAGTTGCAAAGGACTCGCCATTTTTCAGTTTATCTTGAATCATGTCAATGGTTTTTCCGGCCTTTTCCTTGTCTGCCTCGCTGGCATTTGTCTCCAGACGAATAAGAATATGCTGGGCATGCACCTGCTCGCCCTGTTCAAATTCACTGCTGTGTTTGGCGTAATATGCTGCGATCTCTTCTGCGGGGATAGGTGTCTGGGTGTCAAGGCGCTGGCTGATGAGCGTCTCAACCAGAACCCTGTTTTTCATCTCATCTATTTTGATCTTAACCAGAGGGTCCTGGTCAATTTTGCTAGCCAGTGCTTCCTGGACGATGAGGTTGATATCGACCCAGCGATTGATCAGCTCTTTTCTCATCTGGTCATTGGAGCGCAGCATTACCTGAATCTGGGGGGGCATCAGGTCAATCATCATGTCAAGCCGCGAGGAGGTTAGTCTGCTGTCGCCAACCTGGGCCAGAACCTCATCGGTTTTGGGGAGATTTTCGGCCATGAGCAGGCTGTGGGAAAACAGCAGGAAGAAAGTTCCGATGCACAGGATTTTGATTCTAAACATGAAGACCCCTTAACGAAAGTAACGGAAAACGGTAATTGATAATCCGTACAAAAGGTACATGGAAACCATCAATTACCTGATGAGACTGTTTTTTTCATGCAGCCCGGAGGGCGCGGTGGTGTTTGGCAGCAGCAGGGACTTTTTGCCGAGAATGGTTCCCGGGTTCGTCACAGAATTGCAGCCGGTCTGGACGAAGTCCGCCAGGATGGCCCCGAACTTTCGTAATCCTGAATCCACAGGACCGTCCGGGGTGCGGATCTTAACATTGCCAGGGGTGAAGCGCAGGTTGGCCAGTTTGGTCCCTGCCCCGAGATTGACCTCGTTTCCCAGTATGCTGTCCCCCAGGTAGGCAAAGTGTCCGGCCTTGGCATCATTCAGGAAAATGGAGTGTTTTACTTCGGTAACATGGCCGACGACACATCTTCTACCGATCAGACAGTAACCGCGCAAATAGGCTCCCTGCCTGATTTCCGTCATGTCGCCGATGATTGTCGGTGAGGCGATAAACGCTCCGGGCTCCACTTTGACCCCTTTGCCGAATTGTATCTTATCACCAACCAGCACGGCACCCGCCATGATGACACTGGCCCCTTCCAGAAGTTCCTTGCCCCTGAATACCATCAGCTTTCCTTTGGTGGCGTCTCCGTAATCAATCGTCAGCCCATGCCCATCCAGAAAAGTATTATCATGAAAGACAAGGGTTTTCAGCAAAGGTTCGCTTTTTTTTGCATCATCCGGGAGGGTTGGGTAGTTCCGGCTGTCCATATAGGATTTGAGTTTTTTGAGTCCGTCCCAAACATATTCGGCTGCGGAAAAAATTTCACCATGTTCAAAAAGGGAGAGGTCGAAAAAAGAGTCTGGTTTCAGCATGTGATTATGTCATCTCCATTGGTATTTAAGGTTTTTTTCACAATTGTATATAATGGAGCAAATTGTAATTAAGTTCAACAGATTTTCTGGAAAAAGGCGACGGCACTCATTGGCTTTACTTGACTTAACCGGGTGCAATGTTTAGTGTAAAAATTTTGACAAAAATGGTACAGTGATGACGTTATGTCAGCTTGATTAACTGGCCTTTCTATACATATTTAGGCTGAAGGGAGGTATGCTGTGCAAAATGATGACCCGATCTATCACGACAAGGATGAAATAACAGAGATGGAAGAGCCGGAAATTCCGGAGGTATTGCCGATGATGGCGGTGAGGGATGTGGTCATTTTTAATTATATGATCATCCCGCTTTTTGTCGGAAGACCGGCATCCGTCAATGCCATCCAGGAGGCCCTTGCCGGTGATAAGCTGCTTCTCTTGGTCACCCAGAAGGACTCGACCATCGATGAGCCGGGCCAGGATGATATTTACAAGGTGGGAATGGTATGCATGATCATGAGGACCTTGAAGCTGCCTGACGGCAGGCTGAAGGTGCTGGTGCAGGCCCTGCACAAGGCCCAGGTGAAAAAGGTCGTGCAGGAAGTGCCCCATTTTACCGCCAAGGTGGAGCTTTTCCCTGAAGAAAAACCCACGGATGTGTCGGTTGAAACCGAAGCGCTGATGCGTAGTGTGCGGGAGCAGACCGAAAAGATCTTATCGCTTAAAGGAGTGGTTTCCTCCGAGTTGATGGTTATTCTCAACGAAATCGAGGAGCCTGGGAGACTGGCGGATCTGGTGGTGTCCAATCTGCGGTTGAAGACAGCGGAATCGCAGCAGGTTCTGGAGACGATTGATCCCATCGACCGCCTGAAAAAGGTGGCTGAATTTCTCAACAAGGAGCTGGAAGTTTCCACCATGCAGGCCAAGATCCAGTCCGAGGCCAAGGAGGAAATGGGTAAGACCCAGCGCGAGTATTTTCTGCGGGAGCAACTCCAGGCCCTGAAAAAGGAACTTGGCGATATCGATGACAAGTCCGAAGAGATCGAGGAACTGCGGCTCAAGATCGAAAAGGCCAGAATGCCTTCCAATGTCAAGAAGGAAAGTCTGAAACAGGTGAAGCGGTTGGAGATGATGCACCCTGATGCCTCGGAGGCAACCATAGTCCGTACTTACCTTGACTGGATGCTTGATGTGCCCTGGCGCAAAAGCACCAAGGATTTTCTTGACCTGAAGCTTGCCCGTCAGGTTCTTGATGAGGATCATCATGGCCTGGAGAAGGTTAAGGAGCGTATTCTCGAATATCTGGCAGTTCGCAAGCTCAATCGCTCCACCAAGGGACCTATTCTCTGTTTTGTCGGCCCTCCGGGCGTGGGCAAGACCTCCCTCGGCAAGTCAATTGCGCGGGCGATGGGCAGGAAATTCTACCGCCTTTCCCTTGGCGGCATGCGGGACGAGGCCGAGATCCGCGGCCATCGGCGCACCTATATCGGTGCCATGCCGGGCCGGATTATTCAAGGGTTGAAGATTGTCGCTTCCAATAATCCGGTTTTCATGATGGATGAGATCGATAAGGTGGGATCGGATTATCGGGGGGATCCCTCTTCTGCGCTGCTTGAGGTGCTTGATCCGGAACAGAATTTTGAGTTTACCGATCATTATCTCAATCAGCCTTATGATTTGTCCAGGGTAATGTTTATTACCACCGCCAATGTGACGGACACCATTCCCAGCCCATTGCTCGACCGCATGGAGGTGATCCGTCTTTCAGGCTATATCCTGGAGGAAAAAGTGGTTATAGCCCAACGCTATCTTGTGCCGCGCCAACTGCAACAGAACGGTCTTCAAGAGAAGCATTTCAGTATAGATGATGAAACCTTAAGTCTCATGGTCACCAACTATACCAAGGAGGCAGGACTGCGGAACCTGGAACGGGAGATCGGTAAGGTCTGCCGCAAGGTGGCGCGCCGGGTAGCGGAAGGCGGGAAGGGGCCATACGCGGTTAACAAGCGCACACTCAACAAATATCTCGGGCCGCCCAAGTACCAGCCGGAATCGGAAATTGATGTTATTGATCAGCCTGGTCTCGCCACTGGTTTAGCCTGGACCGAGGTTGGCGGTGAGATCCTTTATGTTGAGGTCTCTCTGCTCAAAGGCAAGGGCCGTCTGACTCTTACCGGACAGCTTGGCGATGTTATGAAGGAGTCGGCCCAGGCGGCGATGACCGTCTGCCGCTCCCGCCTGGAAAAGCTTGGCAAGGATGAGAACTATTTTGATGAGATCGATGTTCATGTTCATGTGCCTGCCGGAGCCATTCCAAAAGATGGTCCGTCTGCCGGCGTGACGATAGTTGCTGCGCTCTATTCGGCTTTAGTCGGCAAGAAGGTGCGTCAGGACGTTGCCATGACCGGCGAGATAACCTTGCGCGGTCGGGTTTTGCCCATCGGCGGATTAAAGGAAAAAGCCCTGGCTGCTCTGCGCGCCAAAATCACCACGGTGATTATTCCCGAGCAGAACAAGACCGATCTAGTTGAAATTCCCAAGGTTCTGCGGGATCAGATAAATTTTGTTACCGTAAAAAATGTTGACCAGCTCCTGGCTAAGATTTTTTAAAGTCATCCATTCGCATGATGCAGGACTCTGGTGAAAGAAGGAGAAAAGGTCAAGCAGCTTCTTAGAGATGGGTTGGCAATGTGGATAATGCGAGGACGCCATTGGCAGAAATGGCTTGTCCTTGCCTTGTTTGTTGTGCTCGCCATCACTTTAGGCTTCCGTCTATGGGTGTCATCCTACGCGTCTTCTATGCCGCGATCCGGTAGCGATCATGAGTCCATTGTCCTTTACATCCCCCCTGATAACGGCTTTGCCTCGATCAGAAAAACACTGATTGATAACCATGTCATTGCAGAAGATATCCGTTTTGGCTTGCTGGCGCGCAGAATGGGAGTTGTCGGTAAACTGCAGGCCGGCGAATATTGCTTTACGGGCGGTCTCTCCAACCAGGCAATTATTGAAAAACTTGCCAGGGGAGAGGTCTTCTATCGTCCGCTGACCATCCCGGAAGGATTTAATATCCTTCAGATCGGGGACCTGTTGGCAACCGGTTTCGGTTATGATCGCAACGACTTTCTGCGACAGGTGCGGGATGAGAAGTTTATCAAATCGCTGGGGCTCGATGTGCCCTCGCTGGAAGGATATCTGTTTCCTGATACCTACTTTGTTACCAGGGGACAGCTGCTTAGTGAGATTATATCAATGATGGTGCATCGCTTTAACGATGTTTTTGCCGAAATTTCCACTCAGGATGATCTTTCCAGCCTATCAGCCCGGCCAATCCATTCTGTCCATGAGGTTGTCATTCTGGCCTCTATTGTTGAAAAAGAAACCGCCCTGCCGGAAGAACGGCCGTTGATTGCCGCTGTTTTTCTCAACCGGCTCAAAAACAAGATGAAATTACAGGCTGATCCCACCGTTATATACGGGATTGCTGATTTCAATGGCAACATCACCCGCAAAGATCTGGCTACACCTTCTCCTTACAATACCTATACCAAAACAGGTTTACCCGCCGGGCCTATTGCTAATCCCGGGCAGGAGTCACTGGTTGCAATTCTTCATCCGGCAGATGTTAATTATCTGTATTTTGTCGCAAAAAACGATGGCAGTCACTATTTTTCCAATAATTTGCGGGAACATAACAAGGCGGTGATCCGTTTTCAGAAGCAGAGAAGGTTATCAGCAAAAGAATCAGCGCTGGAAAAAAAACAGTGAATCAGTTATGAAAGTTAAAATTCATTATGTATAAAAAAAGTTTCAGGCGGAGGCTTGTCATGACAAAAGCGGAATTGACGAACAGAGGGAAAAGGGAGACTGAGAGAAGACTGCGCAATCAGCGTGGTTTTTCCCTTATGGAACTGATGATTGTTATGGTCATACTTGGCCTTCTCGCATCTCTGGTCGGCCCGGCAATGTTTAAAAAACTGGGCACGGCAAAGCAGAAAACAGCACAAACTCAGATTGGCATGCTGATGGCGTCATTGGATGCCTATCGGCTCGATATCGGCCATTATCCTTCCCAACAGGAAGGCCTCGATGCCTTGGTGGTCAACCCTGGTGAAGATAAGTGGGATGGACCCTATTTAAAGAAAGGGGTGCCCATGGACCCATGGGACAACGAATACCACTACCAGAATCCGGGTGAGCATGGGGAAGTGGATATCTATTCTCTTGGGGCTGACAACAGAGAGGGTGGGGAAAAAGAAAATGCGGATGTGGGAAGCTGGGAATAGCGCCAATGCGCTATTCCCAGGGTTATTTCAATCTTTTGTCGCATGGCAGACGAAGCAGCCGTTTCCTTCTTCATCGCCTGCTTCGTTGGCGATCATTTTACTGTAATCCCAGCGCAGGATGTCCGGGTACTCTGAACCATGCACCCGGTGGCAGGAGAGGCACATGACAATGGCCTCGTCCCTCTGGGGACTGGCAGGATCAATCCAGGCCACCGGCGACTGAACCTCATAGTTACTCACCGGGTTGTACTGGGCGTATTCTCCTGTCTCGGGCAGAACGATATCCGTCGGATGGCGCAGCCAAGTGTCCATGCCTATTCCGTTAATACTGTGAAATGTATTGTGACAGCCTGCGCAGTAGCTTGAAATGCTGTGTGTTTGCTTCAGTTCGAGGGTTCCGCCCTGTCCGGTATCATTCCTGTCGACCCCCTTATAGAAATTATGTTCAGTTGATGTGGTGTCGTCCGGGTATTCCCAGGAGGCATGCTCTACGCCTTCTACGTAAGCGCCAAACTTTTCCTCATGGGAATTGAGGAAACGGTATACGTTACTGTCCTGGTGGTGATAGACATTGTAATGGCAACCCTGGCAGCCGCCCCGGTCGTAGTTCTGGCTGCTTGGCGCCACGGCAAGGGTATTATGGCAGGAGTTGGCAGTGCCGCAGCGGTCATTGCCGGGCGCGGTTGTCAGCTTGCTGTCATGTTCCGAGATGCCGTAGACATTGTGACCATAACCGTCAAAGTCCGGTCCTCGAGAAACATTGTAAAAATTTCCGCCGGCCAGGGCCTTGCTCGGGTATTGCCCTGTATTAAAGACAATGGGAATCCGGTTATCGCCCAGCTGTATAATCGTTTTGTCTGCCGACGTGGAAGAGTGGCAGCCGACACAATCGGAGATGAGTAGATAGCCAGCCGGCGTCGTCGAGGCCTCCCCTGCGTTGAAAGTACCATCATCCGCCCAGCCTGCGCCAACTCCGCTATGCAGGGCAGGTGCGCCGTCCTGGGAGTTATGCATGGTGTGACAGTTGCCGCAGACTCCGCTCACTTTTGCTGCAGCATTGCCAGCAGACAGGCTTAAGGCAAGGGTGAGAATAGAAAAAAGGAGAAGCCTCCTCTCGGCAAGGGAAATGGTGGTCATATGCGCCTCCGGAGCAAGTTTTCATTCTTGTCATTATTTGCTGCTTTTCTGGTCAGATTGATCGTTTTATTAGGCTGCATGGGTGGATTT
>JAHILF010000118.1 GCA_018897105.1 Pseudomonadota bacterium | reverse complement strand
TCGTTTCACAGCCATCAGCCATCAGCCATCAGCCATCAGCCATCAGCCATCAGCCATCAGCCATCAGCCATCAGCCATCAGCCATCAGCCATCAGCCATCAGCCATCAGCCATCAATCCTATTGCTCACCCTCCCTTTAAGCAAGTTATTTCTGCCGCAGCCACAGCCGCCATGGGGCAATCATGCAAAGTGGTTGAATTTCCTTGATGTTTTGGCTATAATCTTTCCTAGCGAAATTTTTCATCAAGGGCCTTTTCCATCGTAAGGAAAATTGTGGCCGCACAAACCTTTGCGTATCGGCAACCATGCAGGATAAAGCGTTCATACATCAGTGCATCTTCAACGCCCTTGACGGGGTGCAGGACGGCCTTTCCCGTTTTTCGGGTCCCAGCCGGGTCGCCCTGCTCTATGCCATAGGTGCGGCGGACCCCATCCATGTTGTCGATCCACAGAACCTGCTGCAGGGACATGAGCCCAAACTGAAAGAGCTCTTTCTGGACTCGGACGATTGGCGCTCCGGCCCGGCCAATCCCTCTAGAATTGACGGCTTCAAACAGTTTCATCCGGTAAAAAATCTTGATCTGGCCGGCCTTATTTCCTACGGAGCCCGTTCCAATATCATCTTTTACCAGATATGGTTCACCGAGCACCATCCGGACATGTGCTCCATCGGGCCCACCGAATGCTGGCTGGAACATGCGGCCTGGCTGCTGGCCCATGACCTGGGCACGGACAGTGATCTCTATACCCGCACAACCGGCTATGTGCTGCGCGGCTATGGCACCCATGCCGTACGTGATTTCATGGTGGATGAAATGAATGTTTTCCTCGGCTGGGATACCTACATCCGCATCTACCCCATTCTCGATGCCGTGCTGGGTATCTCCGAAACCAGGGAAGAAGGGGCCTGGCCCAAGGGTGAACTGGTTTTTGTCGAACCACATGCAGTCAAGCAAATGGACTTCATGGTTCAGTTTCCCCACGAAGGCCGGCCCCAGCTCAGTAATTTCAAGCATGTGCGCAAGATTCTGCAGGCCGTGGAAAATTCCGACCGCCGCCTGGTTTCCAACGGCCAGCATATCGTCGGCATTACCACCGCCGACCTGCCTGCTTTCCATATCATCGCCGACTTTCGCCGAGGCTACGGCTTTCTCAGCTTAAACGACAAGCCAGTGTGCAGTTTTTTCAACGGCAGCTTCCATTCCACCACCCACAAAGCCAAACTGGTGCAACTGGAGGAGCTGCTGCTGGAAACCTCTTTGGAACTGACCTGCACCCATCACCTGTTTCAAATCATCGCCGCCCTGGTCCACAGCGCAGAAACCGAAAAACACGGCTGCACCCTGGTACTTGACCTCAATCCCCGGCCCATCGAGATTTCCGGCCAGCGCCTGGAACACCCCCTGGACCTGCGCCAGCCCTCAATCCTGGAACTGGCCAAATCCCTGGCCAAAGTTGACGGCGCCCTGCACATCGGCACGGATATGCATCTGCACTCCTTTGCCTGTCTGCTGGACGGCCGTACCGTGCCAGGGGAAGATCGCTCCCGAGGGGCGCGTTACAACTCGGCCCTGCGGTTCAGCTCGGAACACAGCGATATCATCGTGGTCGTGGTATCGTCCGACCGGCCGGTTTCCATCATCAAGGAAGGCGTTGAGGTGAGTGCTCAATGCCAGTTGAAACCGGTGGCCAGATATATCGCCTCACCGCCCACCCTGACGGCCTGGCTGGCCGGAAAGTAAAGGGCAGTATCCGCTGAACTACCGCACCTTACGGCAGGCAATCGCCTCTGCTGCCGTCTCCCAAACCTCCAGTGAAAGTCTTTCCGCCATGGTCGATTTATGCCCAAGCCCCTTGCTAGACTTGAGATTCGCCCTTCCCCCGACAGATAAAAAATACTATTTATCATCTTTGCATTTGACAAATGAACGATATCATCTGAACATATACCATGCCCCTATGAATTGACTTTGCGACATCAGCGGGAACGATATTGACTGGACAAATCTCCCCGCTCCCAGGGATGTCTATCACGGAACCAACTAGATTTAAAGAAAATTCCGGGCTGATAATCCTTGAGCTGATAACTCCACCGCTCAATTATGACAGTTTTTTGTGCCGGCTGCCACGGGGACGATGGACATGATCATCCACATCTTTTCTCGCCTCAGTGCCGCTCTCATGCTCCAAAGCAACCTGGCCGATATAAACACACTTCCGGCATTTTACCATCCCGACCAGTTGGACTTTTTTTTAGATCTGTTTTGGTATGAGCATTCAGTTTGCAGTGTCGTAATATGACAGTATTTCAAACTTTTTTTTCGCCGCAAGACGAAAATAATGGCATCATCAACAGGGACACTAAAAGTTTCATGCGCAACACATTCCATTTTCCCTCTCTGCAGGGGACAAAAAGAAAACGACTCGAAAAACTGTTCCTGCAAGGCTTTGCTCATCTGGGGCAAGACCGATGAGCAGGAACCCAATGCCACATTTTTCTACACACGGGACGGGAAATATCATGGGCAATCCTGTCCGTAGCGCTAATCGCGCCAGCATTCGGCAGGATACCGGCAACCCATATCCTCTTTTTTGCCTCCGGGAAAACCGGTGAGGAGACGTGAAGATGGGAAAAGATGACACAGTCGGCCTGTCGCGCCGCCGCTTTCTGCAGAATACCGCAGTCACCCTGACCGGACTAGCGGTTGCAGCGTATGTCCCCGACTTACCCTTAAGCGAGTCCACAGCTGCCGCGGCTGATACTGCTGCACCGCTGATCACCATTGAACAGAAGCCGCTGATCAAGGTGCTCCGCTGGGGGGGCTTTCTGAAAAGTGACGAGGATATCTGGCTGGCGAACACGCGGCGCTGGGAAAAATTGACGGGAGGCCGGGTCATTACCGACATCGTCCCCTTCAATGACGTGCGGCCCAATGCCGCCATGGAGGCAACTCTCGGCACCGGTCACGATATCGTTGTCGGCTGGTTTGACGACCCTCATCTCTATCCGGACAAGCTCCTGGAACTGACCGATCTGGCCGAATACCTGGGCAGTAAATACGGGGGCTGGTATCCGGTATGTGAAACCTACGGTCGCTCTTCACGCACCAATCAGTGGATCGCCCTGCCCGTGGGTTGTTCCGGCCAGTGCATCAATTACCGCCAGAGATGGGTCCGTGATGCAGGGTTTGAGACCATGCCCACCGACATCAACGGCTTTCTCAGGTGCTGCAAGGCGCTCAAGGCCAAAGGGCACCCCACCGGCTTTGCCCTGGGCCACGCCGTGGCGGACGCCAATGCCTGGTGTCACTGGTGGCTGTGGTCCTTCGGCGGCAAGGCGGTTGAAGCCGATGGCCGGACCATCGCCATCAACAACCAGGAAACCTTGCTGGCCCTGGAGACGGCCCGCGAACTCTTTGCTACCATGATCACCGGTGTGGATACCTGGCTTGATCCCCACAACAACAGGGAATTTCTGGCCGGCAATATTTCGGTCACCAACAACGGCAGCAGCATAGCCTATGCCGCCCAGGGAAAAAATCCGGACATTGACGCCGATCTGGCTGTCATCAATTTCCCCATCGGTCCGGTGGGCAGACCGGCCGAACTCTCCGCCCTGAGCCAGGCCTTTATTTTCAGACACACCCCCATGCCCAACGCGGCCAGACACTATCTCAGGTTCATGTTTGAGGAAGAGCAGTATGGCAGCTGGATCAGCGGTTCATCGGGGTATATCTGCCAGAGCCTCAAAAAATTTCATGATACGCCCGGCTGGGTGCAGAATCCGAAAATAACTCCCTATCGGGAATGCATCAAACGCATGCGCTCCAATGGTCATGCCGGCCCTCTTGGCACGGCATCGGCCGCCGCCATGAGTGAATTCGTCATCGTTGACATGATCTCTGATGTCTGCACCGGCAACAAGACACCCCGGACCGCTGCCCTGCGGGCCGAAAAAAGGCTCAGTCGGCTGTATGTATAGCCGCAATCCGGAAATAGGGAGCAGCTGATGTGCGATGAAATGAAACATTGGCTTTCCCGCCGGGATTTTCTCAGGACATCGGCCATCGGGCTGGCCTGCGGGGCCATGCCTGCTCTATTCCAGTTCAACCCGGCCCTGGCGGCGGAAATCCCGGCCCCACGCTTTGAGCTTGAACCGCGACCGGTGCTCAAGGTTTTGCGCTGGATGGGATTTGTCAAGAGCGATGAGGAAATCTGGCGGATCAATACGAAAAAATGGGAGATCGCCACCGGCGGCAGGGTGATCACGGATTTCCTCCAATGGGGAGATGTCCGTTCCACTGCCGCTATGGAATCGCTGCTGGGTTCGGGCCATGATATTGTCTTCGGCTGGTTCGACGACCCCCACCTCTACCCGGACCGGCTGCTTGATGTCAGCGATGTGGCGGACTATCTCGGCAAAAAATACGGCGGCTGGTATCCGGTATGCGAGGTCTATGGCAGGGATGCCAAAAACAAACAGTGGATCGCCCTGCCCCTGGGCAGCGCCGGCATCTGTCTGAACTACCGGGTAAGCCAGGTACAGGAGGCCGGCTTTGACAAAGTGCCCGAGGATGTCGCGGGATTTCTCAGATGCTGCAAGGCGCTCAAATCCCAGGGCCATCCCACCGGCTTCGCCCTGGGCCATGCCGTGGGCGACGCCAACTCCTGGACCCATTGGTGGTTATGGTCTTTCGGCGGCAAGGCAATTGAGGCGGACGGCAGAACCATTGCCATCAACAGCAGCGAAACCATGCAGGCCCTGGAGACGGCGAGAGAGCTTTATGACACCATGATCCCCGGGGTGGAAAACTGGCTTGATCCCCACAACAACCATGCCTTTCTGGCCGGGCAAATCTCGCTGACTGCCAACGGCAACAGCATCTTTTATGCCTCCATGCAGAATTTCCCGGATATCAACAGGGACCTGATGACCATGAATTTTCCGGTGGGTCCGGTGGGCTTTCCCAGCGAACTCTCCCTGTTCAGTCTGGGCTTTATCTTTAAACATACCCCGATTCCCAATGCCGCAAAACATTATCTGCAGTTCCTGTTCGAGGAACCGAGTTACGGAGCATGGGAAAGCGGGACCTGGGGTTTTGTCACCCCGACCCTGAAATCATATTATGATATGGCTGCCTGGCACAAGGACCCGCGCATCACCCCTTACCGGGAATGTACGGGGCGCATGCTGTGGAACGGCTATGCGGGTCCTTTGGGGGCGGCATCGGCCGCCGCCATGAGTGAATTCGTCATTGTGGATATGTTCGCCGCTGTCTGCACCGGTGGCAAAACGCCCAAAGCCGCCATGCTGGCGGCGGAAAAAAGGCTGGCCCGCATGTACCGCAGCTGATGGACATTAACAGACCAGGGCAAGCAATCAAGGACTTATGTTTCGTAAATCGAGCATCCAAAAAATAACCTTTCTCAGCTTTCTGGTGATTATTTTCGTTTTCACCATCTGCCTGAGCGGTGGCTGGCTTTACGAAACATACCGCCATTCCGCCTTGGACTCCAGCAGTTATGAAGATGAGTATCTCCGGGACCGGCAATGGATGCTACGCAATGAGGTGGGAAAAATTATCCAGCTCATCGACTTCCAGAGAAAGCAGAGAGAAAAAGAAATCCGGGACACCCTGCGTGAACGGGTTCTGCAGGCCTATACCACCGCCCTGCACACCTATCAGAAAAATCAGGAGAAACTGCCTGTTCCTGAGATCAAACAGCTCATTATAGCCACCTTGCGGGCCAGCCGTTTTGACAACGGTCAGGGCTATTATTTCGCCACAACCGGCGATGGCGGAGAAGAGATTATTGCCGCCCGCCCGGAGCTGGCCGGCCGGAAGCTGACCAATGTGACCGACAGCTCCAGCGCAGCCAAGGTGCGGAGCATGGTGGCCATGGTGTCCGCCCATGAGGAGGCCTTTTACCAGTATCTGGTCCCCGACCCCCAAGATACAGCGCAGAACCGGACCAAGCTGGCCTTTATCAAGTATTTCGAACCGTTCGGCTGGTATATCGGCACGGCTGCCTATAAGGACGACATGACCCGCGATGTGCAGAAGAATATCCTGGATTACCTGTACAGCATGCAGCAGAATATCGGCACCATCGCTCTCTTTCGCGAAGATGGAATCGCCCTCTTCCATTCCAGAAAGGAAAACATCGGCCGCAACATGTTTTCCTATACCGACGACAAGGGAATGGAGATTTATCGGCAACTCCTCCATGTGGCGCTGAATGCCGAGGGGGGCTTTGTCTCCTCTGCCTGGGAGGATGCCGCCACCCTGGAGATGGCGCCGAAGATCGCCTATGCCCGTTCTTATCCGGACTGGCAGTGGATTGTTGCCATTGATGTCAATACCGATGACATCCGTGGCGCTCTCCAGCAAAAAAAGAGACTACTGAAGCAGCAGGTAAACAGCTACATTATCAAGGGCCTCGTCCTCCTGGTCGGCTTTGTCGTCTTTGTCATTTTCCTGTCCCACTACCTTGCCGGCAGACTTAACAAGGAATTTCAGGCATTCACCGCGTTTTTTCAGGGTGCTGCTTCCGGCTACAGTGAGATTGACCGGAAAAGCCTTAACATCCGGGAATTCAGAAATCTGGCCGAATCGGCCAACCGGATGATCCGTGACCGCCGAAAACACGAAGAGGAGATGCTGCGGCTGCGCGCCATGCTCAGCAGCATCATCAATTCCATGCCTTCGATTCTGGTCGGTGTCGATCAGGACGGCAAGGTCATCCAATGGAACCGTGAGGCGGAAAAACAGACCGGCATCTCCTCATCTGCGGCACTGGGCTGCCTGCTGAGCGAGGTATTACCCCAACTGGCGGGACAAAAGGAAAATATCCGCCAAGCCCTGGCCAAACGGCAGCCGAAAAATCCGACAAGGGTTTTTGACCTGCAGGATGGCAAGCCCCACTATGCCGATATCGTCGTCTATCCGCTCATCGGTGAGGCAGTCTCTGGAGCGGTCATCCGTATTGATGACGTAACCGAACAGGTTTTTGCCGAGATGGAGAATACCAATCTTTTGACCCAGCTCCAGCACTCCCAGAAAATGGAGGCCATCGGCACCCTGGCCAGCGGCATTGCCCATGATTTCAACAACATCCTCACCCCTATTCTCGGCTATGCGGATATGATCAAAAATGAAACTCCGCAGGAAAGTCATGTTTTTGCCTATCTGAACGCAGTGCTGAGTGCCGGCAACCGGGCCAAAGACCTGGTCACTCAGATTCTTGCCTTCAGCCGGCAGAGGGAACAGGACCGCCAGCCTGTCCAGATTCACCTGATTGTCAAGGAGGCCCTGAAACTTTTACGGGCCAGTATCCCCACCACCATTGAAATCCGCACCGACATCGCCCCGGACTGTTGCCAGGTGCTGGCCGATCCCAGCCAGATCCACCAAATTGTTATGAACCTCTGCACCAACTCCTACCACGCCATGCGTGCCACAGGAGGAGTGCTGGCGATCGGACTGACGCCGATTGATATCAGGCAGGAGGATAGCAAAGATATTTCGCCGGAACTTGTCCCCGGCCCATATGTGCATCTGGAAATAAGCGACACCGGCCATGGTATGGATCTTATGACTCTGGAACGGATATTCGAACCTTACTTCACCACCAAAAAAGAGGGTGAGGGCACCGGACTGGGACTTTCCGTGGTACATAATATTGTCAAAAGCCATGACGGCCATATCACGGTAGCCAGTGAACTCGGCAAGGGGACAACTTTTCATGTATACCTGCCTCGTCTCCTGCAGGCCGGGGCTCCGGTGGTGCAGGCAACGGAATCCCTGCCGACGGGCAATGAAAGGGTTCTGCTGGTGGATGATGAAGAGGTCATAACGCGGATGGAGGAGCTGATGCTGACCGATCTCGGCTATGCGGTCACAGCCCTGATGGACAGCGTGAAGGCCCTGGAAACCTTCAAGGCCAGGCCACATGATTTCGATCTCATCATCACCGACATGACCATGCCCCGCCTGACCGGACTGGAATTAACCAGCGAGATTCTGGCGATCAGACCGGATATCCCCATTATCATGTGCACCGGCTTCAGTGAGCTGGTCAATGAAGAGCAGGCCAAGGCCCAGGGCATCAGGGAATTTCTCATGAAACCCGTGATGAAAAGAGATATGGCCAAGGCAATGCGCCAGGCGCTGGATAGCAAACAGCGTGCCTGAAGTGCGCTCAAATACTTCAAGTTATGGTACATCACCCGATCCAGATCCGACCTCTCCCCATCTGCATTCCCAGCCGGGCAAACTGCCGCAGCGGCAATCTTCCAATAAACCCTGGCGGCCCGCCCGTTCCAACCATTTGAACATGCAGCGAAAAAAACTTGTGCTCCGTGACCGCCATGGTATATCTGAAGGTGATGAAAAAATTGAGGGCAAACGTGGGACATCATCTGTGTTTTTCCTGCAAATCAAGAATTGATGCATGGGGTGAGGCATGAAGCCGCTCATCGACACCCAGGAGTTTCTTTCCCTTTCATCCTTCCTCAACTATCAGCTGGCCGGTGAACCGGTCAACTGGCAGGGGATACTGAACCTGGTGGAGGGAAATCATCTGGTGCTGGACAAGGTCTCCCAAGGGTTTCTCATGGAGGCCCTGGAATATCTCGGCGAAGCCTACGGCAACCAGAAACGCTGGTTGGGCCCCCTTGCCATCCTCCATCCCATCCGGGCCTCCGCCCTGCTGGCCAGAGCCCATGACCGACCCAGCACCCTGGATCTGCTCACCGCCCTGCTGCACGACAAGGAAGAGGATCTGACCCCGGGCAGATATAGCCCCGACACCTGGCGCAGGCTTGATAACAGATACCGCCAGCTCTTGGAGAAGATCGACTCCCAGGCCAACTGGTTTCTCAATGAACGTATCGCCTTTCTCACCAAACCAAAGGGCCAGAAGTACACGGAATATCTCGGCCGTCTGCTCACCCAGGCGAGGATAACCCCTGAACTTGCGGTCATCAAGCTTGCGGACCGCCTGGACAATACGCTGGATCTCCGCATAGACCTGCAGGATTTCACTGACCGCGCCCGCTGCTTTCAGGTCATCTTTGATATCCTGTTTGTCAATTCCTACAAAGGGCTGCATCTCAGCCAGTCCCATCCCTCTGCCAGCAGAATCAACGGCGCCAGGCGGCTTTTCCAGCTCTACAAAAATGTAGTTTTTTTATCCATGCTGCGGGCGGAGAAGCTTCCCCTGGGAGATGCGGCGCAGAAACTTTTTTATTCCCTGGCCGTGGCAAGCATCAGGGAGGCCCAGACCATCATGCTGCATATCTTCGCCTACCACCTGACGTCTCCCGCCGATCAACGCGCCCTGCTGCTCGAAGCCATGGAGTATTCCCATAGCGGCGGCTGCGACAGCATCAGGGACAAAGGCCCGTCCGTGCTTGACGGCCTTTTCCGCAGACATTTCGTTTATGAAAATAAGGAGATGAAAAGAAAAGGCCTGGATGACCTCTACCATGACAAAAGACTGATGGGACTCGTGGCAGTCACCTTCCTGATTATTTTTGCCAACTTCATCAACAGCGAGGAGTATGTGATCAAAGGCATTTCAGCCGCCGGCATCAATGCGCAGGACTGAGGCTTGCCGGCAAAGGACTCCCGTCTTTTAGGGGGCTGATGCCAGGCGGCGATCAAATGGCCGACCGCTTTTCTTTCCTTTCCAGCCAGGGGAAAAAATCGCTCAACCGTTCATAAAGGCCGGGAAATTGCCTGGCAAACCAGCCGGTCAGCCGACTGGGAAGATTTCTCCGGCTCTCCTCAATGGGCACGGCCTTGCCCGCCAGCTGCAGTTCCAGCCGGTCAGCCCGCTTGTCCGGTGCCGGATGGCTTGACAGGAAAGAATGGTCATTGCCCAGGCCGGCAAGTTTTCGCAAAGCGGTCACCGCGTTCCTTGTCTCGTAGCCATTCTTTTTGAGAAATGCCAGACCGTAGTCGTCCGCCTCTTTCTCCTCCAGCTGGGAGAACTGGGCGCTCATGAGCAGTTCGGAAAAGGCGCCCAGCTGCGAACGGGCCAGCTCGCCCACCGCGCTGTTCAGCGAGGCGATCCCCTTGCGCATTGCACTGGCCGCATAGGCCAGCTGGATTTTCTTGCGAATATGGTTGCCGACCACATGCCCCATCTCATGGCCGATGACAAAATGCAGCTCACCGTCGTCAAGCATATCCATCAGCCCGCTGTAAATGCGGATGGTCCCGTCGGCCAGGGCAAAAGCATTGACCTCATCGGCAAGATACACCTTATAATTGAAACGGAGGGCGCCTTCCTGCTGATGTTCGCCGACAAGACGCTGCAGCCTTTTGGCGTAAGGGTCGCCGGGTGCAGCGAGTCTCTGTTTTCCGTCGGCAAACTGCGCCGACTGCAGTGCCAGTTCCCGCACGGTCTCATCCGACAGGGTGACCGCCTTGGCTGCATCGAGTCCCGCCTCGGCCGCCATCCTGACATCGGTATCCTCGCAACCAGCCAGACCAAGCAGGCAGAGACAGCAGAGCAGGGTAAGCTTCAGGTATTTCCCCATCATGATCGTCCGGCCTGCCGATCAGCAGGTGAGATGGAAACCGGCCGCCACCTGGTATCCTGCGGCAACCAGGCGGTTGAATGTCTCCACCGCGCCGGCAGTGGGTTCCGCCAGCAGTTCAATCCCCCGCCCCTGCAGCTCCGCAGCCAGTTCCCCGCTGACCCGCATGAGACCTGGTTTTCCCTTGCCGATGACCAGGTACTGGGGTTGGGCGGCAAGGATGTCCGCCACATCATCCACGTCCACCACATGTCCTGCCTTGCGCCACCAGTCCGCCACCACCCTGTTGTTGATGATTTTCAGATCAGCGCTGTATACCTTACCGGAGATCACGATCCTGCCAAAAGAGTAGTCATCAATCATTGTCATCACCCTGTTTCAGATTATTCCTGGTCATACACCACATGCCATAATTCCGGGCGGCTGAGACATGCCGTCACAGGTCCTGCAGATATTCGGTGCCGTTCAACTGTCTCATCTGCGTGGCGATCCACCGCCTTCTCTCCATGACATAGGAGGACGGCTTTCGCGCCTGCAGCACCTTGGGATTAGGAAGCACCGCAGCCAGCAGAGCCGCATCCCACTTGGTCAGCTCAGCGGGCTTCTTGCCGAACACACTTTCTGCCGCGGCATGCACGCCGTAGATCCCATTGCCGAATTCCGCGATATTGACATAAACCTCAAGAATCCTCTTTTTCGGCCACAGACATTCCAGCAGAACGGTAAAGTAGGCCTCCAGGCCTTTGCGCACGTAGCTTTTCCCCGGCCACAGAAAGAGATTCTTGGCCACCTGCTGGCTGATGGTGCTCGCCCCCCGCAGACGGCCTCCCTTCCTGTTTTTTTCCAAGGCCTTGCCGATGGAGTCAAAATCGAAACCGGCATGGCGGGAAAACTTCTGATCCTCCGCAGCTACCACGGCAAGCGGCACGTGGGGAGAAATCGCTTCCCAGTCGACCCAGTGATAACGGATCCGGCTGAGGGAGTCACTGCTGAAGAGCTGCGCCAGGTGTCTCCCCACCATGAAGGCGCTGGTCGGCGGTGCGACCCAGCGCAGACAGAGGACCAGGGCAACTGACAGAACAACGGCAGCCAGAGCCAGGCGGCCGACAACAACAATCAGTCCGGCCGCCCTTCTCCGGCCGACATGTTTCCTTCTCCGGCTGGCCCGTGAAAATAAAGATCCGACAGCAGTATCCTCCTCACTGTTCATATAACCGGCAATGCTCAAGGCAAAACCTCAATTCTGAATGCAAACGATAGAGCCCCTTGCAAAATGAACGTCGTAGCGAGATCGAGAGAAAAATTTTCTGTGCAAGGATGAGTTGTGAAACCGCCCGGAAGCGTAGCAGTGCTCCGTTGAGGACGATTTCACAAGGAAGACGCCGCACAGGATATTTTTAGCCGATCGGAGTAGATGTTCATTTTGCAAGAGGCTCGCCAGAGACAACAATAGCGTTTTATCGATGAATGCGCCCGGCCGGAAGTGGCCCCAAGGATCATGGCGCGGTTAGTGATAAAACGCTATTTTATAAATCTTTGCCCGAAATGCCGGCCGGCTGATCAAAAAAACAGATTTTTTTTGCGGCACTGCTAATCAAGACCGGTGAGCTGGCAGACGCCGGGTCAAACCTGACCGTCCGCGCTAGCAGCATCTCCCAGTGGCAGCGCCTCGATGGTCTCCCGCATGCTCAGCAGGTCAGAGAAAAACTGGTCGCTTTTCTCTTTGATCATCTGCCGGGGAAAACCCTGATAATATTCAATACCCTTGAGCAAATTTTCCTTTAGCTCCTGCAGGTATGCCGGGGCACGGGAGACAAGTCCTGAGGCGATTTTGTCCATTTCACCGCGGATATAATCGTTAAAAATACCGATCTCCCGGATAAACATGTGCGGCCTTTCCGGCCTGGTCAACAGGGAGATTCTTCCGTAAATATGCCCCACCATCTCTTCCAGGGTGACAACTTTACCGAAATTGACAATATTGGGGCCGCAGCATATAGCGGGTGTGGCAGTGGGATCGATGCCGGTGGGCAGGGTAATGCAGCCGGCAAGATCATGACAGATACAGGATTTGACCAACACCCCTTCACGCAGCTTTTCAAGCAGCGGCAATGGATGCCCTTCCTCCGGCAGTGCGGCCAGCTTCTTTTTCTGGTAGAGGCGCGACGCAAGACAGATGGGTCGTTCCGTGAATTCCGTATTGATGGAGATATGGGCTTTGGGACAGGAGGAACCGGGCTTGCCCTCGCTGATCCGTCTGCGCCGCGCCTCCTCACTGGCCGAGGTGCGCAGGTTCCAGAACGGGACGCCCATTGGTGAACTGTCGCTGAGATAGACATCCTCACTGGTGGCCTTGAGCAGTTTCTGCAGATGGGCATCATCAATATTGACGACCTCGGGAACGAGCAGAAAAGGCGTGCCCCAGCCTGTGCCCTCGACCCCGTAGTAGTTGAGCAGCATCTGATCTTCGGCCGCGGTGCCGATGCCGCCCTGTACCGTAATACGCACATCCTGCGGATTGCTGCCGGTCGGCCGGCCGAGGGCGGCAGTGGACTTGACGTAAACCGTGTGCAATTTTTCGACAAGTTCCTTCTTTTTCTGTTTGAACTCCTCAAGGATTGGTCCGAGCAGAAAGCCCTTTGAGGCAAAGGCATGGCCCCCGCAGTTCAGACCGGACTCAATACGGAATTCGGATACCCACATGCCCTGCTTGGCCAGGAATTTCCCCTGGATTTCCGCAGAGCGGTAATCGCTCACCTTCAAAACGATCTTTTTTTTGCTGAGGCCGTTGGAGTCCGGGAAAAAATCATCAAAAGAGGCAAGGTAACTGTAGAGGCGTTTATTGATGCCGGCCGAAAAAATAATGGAGGAACGGACCGTGCTCAGGGCATAGCCGCGCAGGGCCGCCATGGCATCGAAGAATTCCGGCCCCAGCGCCTTGCCGTGGCGGTAATTGACCCGATCGAGCTTGGTCATGATATTGACGTCAATGGTGCCGGGCACGGCATGCTCGCGCAGTACCTGCTGCAGCCTGGTCTTTTCTTCGGCGTCATCAGTGGCCAACATGGTCAGATAGTCTTTTTTGACCGGCGCATCATCAGGCAGCATTTCATAATAGCGGGTGATGTCGCTGCCCGGCGAGAAAGGAGCGGCCTGCAGATCCCGCACCTGGCGCTCGATTAAGCGGTCCAGCAAATCAAGAAAGGCGGTGATACGCAACGCCCGGGCATCTTCCTGCTGGCTGGAAATTTCCTCATAGGGTTCACCGGCCTTCTCGCAATGGTATTTCCGCATCTGTTCAATCAGCAGATCATCGACCAGGGAGATGACCGCGCTAATGCCGTATTTTGCCACGCGTAATGCTGTATCGATGGTAAACCCCGTTCCCATCACCGGGATGTGAAATGTATGCGCACTCCTGAAAACTGAACTAGCCATGTCCCTTGAAACGACCCCCGACTGAAGTATTGAAAAGTATTTACGCGTAAGTCCCCGCAGGACTTGATCATATATTATTATGATGATGCGACAAAATCAGGAATAAATCAATAGCAGGTTGGGCCGGAAATCTCAAAGAAAATATGCAACCCAGGGGCTGATTTATTTCCTGGCGGACGCGCTAACTTGCTTTTTTATTTATTTTTTTTGCTGTTTTCCTGGATCCCCGGATATTTATCTCTGCGAGCTTATTTATGGACAAATTTTTAATCTGCCGCAGGAACCGCATAGGCGGAAGTGCCTCTGAGCAGGCCGACGGCAATCATGGTCAGCCCCAGCACCAGGATGCCGATGATGAAAAAAGACCAGTGCAGGCCGAAAAGATCCATGGTGAACCCGGCGCCCAGTGAGCCGCATAATACCCCGACACTCATGGCCAGGCTGAAAACACCCATCATGGTGCCCTGTCCATACTGCCGCCCCTCCTCCGTGGCATAGGCGCCCAGTGTCGGCCAGATCATCGCCTCTCCCACGCCGAGCAGGATAAACAGCCCCAGCAGAAACCAGAAACTGCTCGCCAGCGGGACCAGGCACATCACTGCACTGATGACCAGGCAGCCTATCAGCAACAGGCCGCTCTTGTCCCGGCGGTCGGCCAGTCTGCCGAAGGGGGTCTGCAGCAGGGCATTGACCAGGGTGCGGCAGGCGATGACCATGCCGATCTCCATGCCGCTTGACCCGAACCACTGGTGCATGAGCAGGGGCAGAAAGGCCATGGTCGGCACCATGATGATCATGGTGGCCATCCTGGCCAGCAGAATCCCGCCTGTTCTGCGACGGCTGAGCATGCTGCGCAGCGCCTCGAAGATGCCCATGCGGTGGACGCCGCGATCCTTGCGCTCCATCATCGGCATCTGGAAAAGCACCAGCATCAGGGCCAGACAGCTCAGGCCGGCCATGGCGTAAAAGGCGGCTGCCATGCCCCACAGATCGGTGAAAAAACCGCCCAGCAGCGGTCCGCTGCCGATGCCGGTAAAAATGGCGATATTCAGCATCCCCATATAGCGTCCTTCCTGGCCCACCGGCGCCATGTCGCTGACACAGGCCATGGCAACCGGCACGATCATAGCCGAGCCCACGCCGTGAAAGGCCCGAATGACGATAAGATTGATTACCGAGGTGGCCTCGGGCATGACCAGGCCCACCAGGGCATAAACCAGCAAACCGCAGACCAGAAACATCTTCCTGCCCCAGCGGTCGGACAGATTGCCGACAATGGGCTGGAAAATACCCCGGGTGATGGAAAAGGCGGCGATGATCAGACCCAGCGCCAGCCCTCCTGCACCGAGGCTGGCGGCAAAGACCGGCATGACCGGGACGATGATGCCGATGCCGAGCAAAGCGATAAATACCGATAAAAGAAGGGTAACAAGCAAATGGCCTTGCATGGTGGAAATTGTCCTTTTCCCGCGGATCCGTATGAGAGGGGGGGCACTAACCGAGAAAGAGGTTTGCGTCCAGGGGCAAAAAAATCCATGGGAAAGCGCGGTAAAATGGCTAGCTTTGGGCAAACGAGGCGAGATGACGGACGGAGCCGTATCAACCTGCAGGTTTTTATAAAAATAACACATCCGGGCCGAAACTTCGATCATTAGTCTCAAGGCTGAAACAAAAAATCCTTTCCGCTGTCTGATCATTATAATCGGCTCAGCTGGACAGGGCAGGTATTGCACATTTTTTGTCCGGTTACAATTTCCCTTTCGCGCCAAGAACTGTTACAGTCGCCTGGAATGAGGGCAGCGTTTTTTTATGCCTCCATTTGCCGAGGGTCAATAATGTATGTGAACCACCAGAGAGACATCGCATGACAACGCTTCACCCCAAAAATTCCATGCTCTGCCCCAACTGCCGCCGGCTGATCAGCCGAGATGAAAAAGTTTGCCCCTATTGCGGCACGAGCAGGCCCGGTTCCTGGTGGAAAAACAATCGTTTCACCACAGCCCTTACCGATGGGAACCGGATCATTACCTTGATCACCTACACCAATATCGGCATGTATATTCTTTCCCTGCTGCTCAATCCACGCAGCGCAGGTCTTGCCGTCAACCCCTTCGACTTTCTGTCGCCCAGCAACAGAAGCCTGCTCATCCTCGGCTCCACCGGCACCGTTGCCATTGACCAGATGCATCGCTGGTGGACCCTTGTGGCGGCAAATTACCTGCACGGCAGTCTCATGCATATCGCCTTCAACCTCATCGCCCTGCGGCAGATAGCCCCGCTGGTCATCAATGAATACGGCGGCTATCGCATGTTTATCATCTATACCCTGGGAGGTGTTGCCGGTTTTTTTCTCTCTTATCTGGCAGGCATACACTTCACCATCGGCGCATCCGCCTCGGTGTGCAGCCTGATCGGCGCCATGCTCTTTTACGGCAAAAGCCGGGGCGGAACCTATGGCCGCAACATCTACAGCCAGATCGGCGTCTGGGCCATCAGTATCTTCATTTTCGGGTTCATCGTGCCGGGCATCAATAACTGGGGACATGGCGGCGGCATGGCGGCGGGAGCCCTGCTCGCCTATCTCTTAGGCTACCAGGAGCGGAAACGGGAAAATATCAGCCACAAATACCTGGCCATCGGCTGCGCGGCGTTCACGGTGGTGATACTCGCCTGGGCCGCATTAAACGGTATCTTCTTCCTGCTGCTGGCCTAGCAGGACTCCTGCTCTTTGAGACAGGTTCTTCCCGCGGTAATTGTCCGGCGCTGACGGGGAGGAAGCGAGCCCGCACCGCCGAGCCTGCCGCAATCAAGCGCCCCGTCACAGTCCAGGCATACAAAAAAAAGCCCCCTATCTCTGCAACAGGGGGGCATAACCATCTTTATCATGGGCCAAAAAAACTCAAAAATCAAAAAGATCTTTCAGCAATGACTTTTTCTTATACTGTTTACCGTCATGATATTTGTCATGCTTATCGCCATGATGATGGCTGTCGCCGTATTTCATGGTTTCGGGCCTGCGGTTCCGCTCTTCCGGCACCGGAGGCATCTGCGCCGGGGCGGAACGTTCGATAATTTTGTCGAGTTCTCCCCGATCGAGCCATACGCCACGGCACTGGGGACAATAATCAATTTCCACACCCTGCCGATCAGACATCAGCAGGTCAACAGAAGTGCATACTGGACATTTCATACTTCCAACTCCTCTCATTTATTGACTTATCAATTTGTTAGCGCAGTCCGTCGTTTCTTACAATAGCGGATCGGCCTTCTCAAAACTCTGAATTCAGACACGCTGAAAACGGAGTTTGCTCCCCCCTTTAAATGGGCTGAGACATGTTGCGCCGATTTTCCAGACTTGCATATTTTAAGTATTAACATATTTTAAGTATTAAGTAAAATACACAAAATAACCACAAAGTGATATAAAAATATTGGCGTTTTTGCCGTTTGTCGGTACGTTGATTTGACTGAGCAGGGTAAAAATTCTTTCCGCCGGTTAGGGGACGATTTTATTTCAATGGGTGGGACATGAGAGGAGGAGGCGCCATGCGACAAAAATCAAAAAATATTCTTTCAATTTCGGCATGCTGCCTATCGTCACTTCTTTTTTTCAGTGTTGCAGCGGCAGATCATGACCACGGCCACGATAAACACGAAAGCAAAAATCTCCCGCCGGTAACCAACGAAACATACAGACAGGAGTGCGGCGCCTGCCACTTTGTCTATCAACCCGGCTTACTGCCTGCCGGTTCATGGGAAAAAATCATGAATCAGCTGCCCGCACATTTTGCTGAAGAGCTTGAGATAGAGCAAGGAGCCAAAAATGTCATTGCCGATTATCTTCGGAGCAATGCTGCAGAGCATGCCTCGGCTGAACGGGCCGCCAAAATCCTGAAAAGCCTTAACGGCCAGAAAACATTGCGCATTACCGAGATCCCATACATCCGGAAAAAACACAGGGAGCTGCAGCAAGATATCTTCAGCAGGCAGTCAGTCGGCTCCCTCGCCAATTGTCCCGCCTGCCATACCAGCGCCGAACAAGGTGTGTATGAGGATGACCTGGTAAAAATTCCCCAATAAGGAGATCAGGGTTTCAACGGGCGGTGCGCACCGGCAGGGCACGCATGCTGCTGGAGGTCGCCTGATCAAAGGTATTGATCTCACCGGTCATGAAAAAGATGGTCCGCGCCCGGTTGCGCCGGCTGTCCGAGGTCCAGGGACAGCAGCCGGTGAGTGTGATGGGCTGGAAGGTTTTAAAGCGACTTCCGGAGTTTTGATCAAAAAGGGTCTCCAGTTCGGCCAGGGTCGGCATTCGCCAGTCAGTATGGCCGTCGCCTGTAAAAGTTTCACAGTAGAACTTCGCCTGCTCCCAGGTGATATCCGCACCATTATCCGTTGCCGCCCACATGAGACCGGTACTGTGGTCAAGCACCGTATCGCCGCCGACAGCCGTAAATCGGCCCTCCTGCATCTGGGCCCAGGCCCCACACAGCAATGAAAACAAGGCGAACAGACATGTTGCCATGACGATAAACAGGCGACATGATTTTCCCATGGTTACCACTCCTCTGTAGCTGTGCGTGCATTTTGCCGGCTTCCCGACCCTTTGCCGCGTCTTTTTAAATCCTGCGTCAAAATGAGGGAAAATGTCAAGACAGACATGACGTTCATCTGTGGCAAAACAAGGATGGCAATATTACCTTCCCGTTGCCTGATAAATAATTTCCTGCAACATTTCTCTTCCCTTCCCCCTAAAATAATTTTAAAATCGTTTTTTGTAAAAATTATATATGTACGGCACAATTCTGCAGATATAATTTTTATTCTACACCCTTACGGGCTCCTGTGGTGATCGCCTGGCTGCTGCCGCAGCCGGAGCCCTGTTATGGACTACTTACCCTTTCATGACCTCCTCAACCCAGCAGCGCATATTGCGTTATCTTCCCTGGCTTATCGGTCCCCTTTACTGCGGCGTTCTTACCCTTTGCATGGGGCAGGATGCCAACTGGGATCTGCGCAATTATCACTTTTACAACCCCTATGCCTTTCTGCACCAGCGCCTGGATTATGACGTGGCCCCGGCCCAGGTGGCGACATTTTACAACCCGCTGTTCTATATCCCCTTTTATGAAGCAGTGCTGCGCCTGCCGCCCATGCTGGTCGGCTTCCTGCTCGGCGCGCTGCAGGGGCTCAACTTCCCCCTGCTGCTGGCCATCGCCCGCAATTTTATGGCAGGCGACAGCAGCGTTCCCTGGTGGCGGGGTTTTCTCATTGCCCTGCTCGGCGTGCTGGGTGCGGGCAATATCTCGGAGCTGGGCACCATGTTCGGCGACAACCTGACCAGCCTGCTGATCCTGGGCGGGCTCTGGCTGCTGCTGACCAATTTCTCCAGACTGACTGACCAGCGGCGGATAATTGGGGCACTGCTGCCCGTCATCGTCGCCGGAGTCATGTTCGGCCTGGCCGTCGGGCTGAAACAGCCGGCAGCCATTTTTGCCGTGGGCTGGTGCGTGGCCCTGCTTTTCCTGCCGCTGCCGGTCGGACAGCGGATCGGGCTGGCCTTTTTTTTCGGGGTGGGGGTTCTGGCCGGCGTTGCCGCCGGCGGCGGCTACTGGCTGCATGAGATGTGGAGCCGTTACGGCAATCCCCTTTTCCCCTATTACAATCGCATCTTCCACTCCCCCATGGCCTCCATGGCCGATTACCGGGACGCCCGTTTTCTGCCGCGCAGCCTGCTGGACGCGCTGCTCTTCCCCTTCATCATTGTCCAGTACCCGTTCCGTACCGCGGAAACCACCTTCCGAGACCTGCGGCTGCCGCTCTTCATGGTGCTGCTGGTTGTGAGCGGTCTGCCCGCCCTGCTGACAAAGTTCAAGAAAAGCTCGCCGACATCTGATCCGGCAAGCCCCGGACTTTGGCTTGCGCGGCACAAAAAGCGCTTTCTGCTGATCGGCTGCCTGGTTGCCTATGCGATGTGGCTGAAGATGTTCGCCATCTACCGCTATCTGCTGCCCCTGGAGATGCTGACCCCGCTGGGCATCTGGCTGCTGATAGACACCCTGCCCTGGCGGCGGCTGGTGAAGAATCTTGCCGCACTGGGCTGCATCGTCCTGCTGCTGGTCACCCTGCGGCCCGGCAACTGGGGCCGGGTTTCCTGGGGGAATGACTATTTCGGCGTCACGCCGCCGCCGCTTACCGATCCGGCCCATACAATTGTGCTGATGACCGGGGTTGACCCCATGTCCTATGTCATCCCGTTTTTCCCTGAACCTGTGCGCTTTCTCCGGATTCAGAGTTACTTCACCAAGCCATCGGACTCGCCCAACGGCTTTGATCGCCTCATGCAGCGGCTGATTGCCGATCATCGCGGTCCGCTTTACGTGCTGTACGGTTCGTATCAGGAAGAAGAACAGAGCAGGGATGCCCTGCAGGCATACGGGCTGGCCATTGATCCCGGCAGTTGCCGGCCGCTCATCACCCATATCGATGAATGCCTGAACTATCCGCTTATTTTCTGCGCCGCAGCGCCAAACAATACCGTAAACAACAGAGGAAAAAACAAATGATGCAGGGTGTTTCCGCAGCTTTCTCCCAACGTGTTGCCGTACTTATCCCGTGTTACAATGAGGAAAAAACCGTGGTCCAGGTGGTGGAGGACTTCCGCGCCATGCTGCCGCAAGCTATGATCTATGTCTATGACAACAACTCGAAAGACCAGACCGCCCAACGGGCCGCAGCAGCCGGGGCCATGGTCCGGACGGAAAAGCATCAGGGCAAAGGCAACGTGATGCGCCGCATGTTCTCCGACATCGAGGCCGATATCTACGTCCTGGTTGACGGCGACAACACCTATCATGCAGCCAGCACCCCGGCCATGATTGACCGGCTGCTGAGCGAGCAACTGGACATGGTGGTGGGCTCCCGGCTCACCTCCCATGCCGGGGCGGCATCCTTCCGCCTCGGCCACCAGTTCGGCAACCGGCTGCTCACCGGCTTTGTCACCCTGCTGTTCGGCCGCAGCCTGACCGACATGCTGTCCGGCTTCCGCGTCATGTCGCGCCGCTTTGTCAAATCCTTCCCGGCCCTGTCCAAGGGATTCGAGACCGAGACCGAACTCACCGTGCACGCCCTGGAACTGCGCATGCCCATCACCGAAATCGTTACCCCGTACGGCTCCAGGCCAAGCGGCTCGGAAAGCAAACTGCACACCTACCGGGACGGTCTGCGCATCCTGCTGACCATCATCAACCTCTTCAAGGAGGAGCGGCCCCTGCTCTTCTTCACCATTGTCTTTGCCCTGCTGGCCGCCATCTCGGTGATTCTCGCCGTGCCGCTCTTCATCACTTTCGCCAAAACCGGCCTGGTGCCCCGCTTTCCCACCGCCATCCTGGCCACCGGCACCATGCTGCTTGCCTTTCTCAGCCTGGCATGCGGCCTGATCCTCGACACCGTCACCCACGGCCGCCGGGAACTGAAACGCTTGAGCTATCTGGCCATTGCCGCGCCGGGACATAACATGATGGCTACTGAGGCAAAATAGTGGTAACGGAACTCTTTAAGTTCTCCCTGGTGGGCACCCTGGGTTTTGTGGTGGACGCCGGCAGTCTGCAGCTCCTGGTCAGCCTGGCCGGCATCAACCCTTACGCGAGCAGGCTTTTCTCCTATCTTCTTGCCGCCACCACCACCTGGTGGCTCAACCGGCGCTTCACCTTTACCGCCTGCGACGAGGCCTGCTGGAAAGGCCAGTGGCTACGCTACCTGGTGGTCAATGCTGCAGGTGGCGGGGTCAATTACGGCGTCTACGCCCTCTGCCTTTTCCTTTCAGAGTTTGTCCGCCAGCATCTGTACCTGGGAGTAGCGGCCGGCTCCCTGGTCGGGCTGGCGGTCAATTTCACCGCCTCCCGCTATCTGGTTTTCCAGGTGCGCAAGGCCTGATTTTGCCCGCACCATCTGCCGATGAATGCATATACCGAGATTTTACCATGGAGCGCGCAGAGCCCACAAAGTTAACTGACTGTAATAAAAACATTTCTCTGTGATCTCTGTGTACACTGTGGTAAAAATGACTTTTATGAGGTCATCTTTTATACTGGCCCCTGAAACTACTTTAAACCTCTGAGCATTTCCTGGCCCCTGGTGAAAAAGAACACTTTCCTCACTGCCCTGCTGCTGGCCGCAATTTTTTTCTGCACTGTTGTCTGCGCCCATGCGGTCTCGTATGCCGATCGCTCCGGGCAGAATTTTCATCTGACCGCCTCTGGCGCCGGCCTTGCCTACCAAAATGAAGCCGCAGCAGACGTGCCAGCAATGGACACCACCTTTCACATCCCTTTGCTGGGCCAACAGGACGCCAGAAGCTATTCCCTGCCGATGCTGGCCGTGATACTCGGATTGGTGGACGGCTTCAACCCCTGCGCCATGTGGGTGCTGGTTTATCTCATCTCACTGATCATGAGTCTCAAGGACAGAAAAAAGATCTGGTTTCTGGTGGGCTCTTTCGTGGCCGCTTCAGGCATTCTCTATTTTCTCTTCATGACCGCCTGGCTCAACGCCTTTCTGTTCATCGGCTACATCAGGCCGCTGACCCTGCTGATCGGGCTTTTTGCCCTGTGGACCGGCATCAGAAACATCCGGGAATTCATCGTCACCAGGGGAGCGGTGGTCTGCAAGGTCACCGATGGCAAAACAAAAAAGAAAACCATGAACAGAATCCAGCAGCTGGTCTCCTCGCCGCTGACCATGGCCAGCATCTTCGGCATCATCCTCCTGGCCTTTGCGGTGAACTCCATCGAGTTCCTCTGCTCGGCCGGCATACCGGCCATCTTCACCCATGTGCTGGCCATCAGCGCCCTGAGCGCCCTGCAGTATTACGCCTATATCCTGCTTTATATTTTTTTCTTCATGCTTGATGACCTGCTCATCTTCGGCAACGCCGTTTTTGCGGTCAACTCCTCTCTCGGCGTAAAATACACCAGCCTCTGCAAGGCGCTGGGCGGCATCATCATGGTGGTGCTGGGAGTCCTGCTGACCTTCTTCCCGGATATGCTGCGCTGAAAAATCAATACACAGAAGGCTTTTTTCACCACAGAGCACACAGAGATCACAGAAAAATATTTTTTAATTACAGCAAGTCACCTCGGGGCTTCGGGGGAATTACTCAGTTTTTGCGCAACAATCCTCCCTTTTTTTCATCAAGGTAAGGAACAGGCTACATTCCCACCGGCAAATTATGACCTTGCCTTATGACATTCTGATGAAGTAAAAAAAATACTGGAAAAACCATCCATAATCAATCTGCCCTTTGTGCGGCAGCAAAAGAGGAATTCAATGAAGAAAAATCAGGCACTGAAGATCATCAATCCCGTTATCGGCCTGCTTATCCTGAACCAGGCCATATCCAGCTCATTGCATGACTTTATACCCAAGGAAGTCTTTGAAGTCTTTCATGAAGGAGGAGGCGTGCTCCTGGTTTCCGGGGTGATCCTGCATCTTTATTTTAACTGGAGTTGGGTGCAGGCCACCTATCTGAACAAAAAGGGGCCGCAGGGGTCATAGGCTTCAGGAGGGAGGCGGAGCCGGGAAAGAAATTTGATGGCTGACATGCTGATGCGCGACATCGGCCTGGGGGCTATACATGGGTATGGATTCCGGCTAAAAACATGCCGGAATGACGACCAGTAATATTGTCATATTAGTCACGATTTCAATCCGTCTATTAACGCGCACCGAGTTCTTTTTCTATGCGCTCAGCTAAAAAAATTTTCAACAGAGACTGATAGGGGACGTCTCTCTTATTTGCCAAAAGTTTTAGTTCTTCCAGCATTGATTCAGGAAGACGAAGGGATGTTGTTTTGACAGAGGGCTTAAGATTTTGAAAAATTCACCCTTTCAGCCTTCTGCCAAGCAATGAATTCCGTCGAGTCGTGGGTTGCCCAGAACTCCTTTTTTTCATCTTCATTTTTAAATTCAGGAATTTGTTTCTTCATTACCGAACAGCCTCCTTTCTTTTCTGCGCATGGGAATCTTGAAAATTTGCCCTCCGGCCCGATTACTGCGTCGCTGCTCCTCAGGGCAAAGTCATTAAACGTTCACTTCGCCAGACTCTGACGATACGGACTTTGCCCGGTTCCCGGCGATAAACAATCCGAAAAGGTGGGCGAATTAATTCACGAAGATTCTGCAGATCAAATTCAGGGACTATGCGCCCAATATCCGGTTGAGCAGCAAGCAACTCAATCTCTTTGATGACATCGGCAACAAGTCTCTCTCCCGCCTGGGGAGCCTGCTGGTCCCGGTAATATTCGAGAATTCCCTCCAAGTCCCCAAGCGCGGAGTCAGCAAAAGTAATCGTGATTCTGGCTGCCATGCTACTTGATTTTTAAACGTTTTTTCACGTCAGCCAGGGTCAGTTCCCGGCCCTCCTCCAGATCCACCATTCCCTGCACGACAGCCTTCATAAAGGCCTGCTGTTCAACATTTGCCTCAAAATCCTGCAGTGATTGCACCACGGCGACTCCCCTCCCCCTGCTGGTCAACACCGCCGGCCGATGTGTTTGCTGAATCTGATTGACAATCTTGCCTGGATTTACTTTGAAAACGCTGATCGGGATTATGTCTTCAGAAAATTTAATATCCATGGGGTCTCCTTTTAAAAAACCTGCAACCTGTCACGGGCTAAAATCCGGGAGCGGGTGGGGAAACTCATGCCCTGTAGAGACTTACAAAAGGGCTGTTAATAGACCCCATAATAGCACCTGTTAACAGGTCAGTCAACCCGAAGTAGAGATACTGCAGGCCCTGGCAATCCTGCCTAAAAGATGTAAACCGGAGTCAGAAAATGAGTAGAATACCCTATATTTCGTTGTCAAGAATGTTAGGTTAGAGTAGGTATCAAGAAACTTGATAATAACTTGTTCGGCTTCATAAAGATCACATGACTGCTTACAAAAAATCAGCAATTACGGCAAAAGAAGGCATTAACTTTATCCGCAGCGTCGTTGAGAGCGGTGGTTCACTATTCATAAAAATTGAACAAGAGAACGATTTAGGTATCGATGCAATTCTTGAATTTATTGAGAATGAGTATCCACTTAACAAGCAGATTGCTATTCAGATAAAATCGGGGGCATCGTACTACACGGCCAAGGCCAAAGAATGTGCGTTCCCAAGCGGAAGCCATCGGACCTATTGGAGCAGATACCCGCTTCCTGTATTCGGACTCGTCTATGTGCCCGCGCTACAAACAGCCTATTGGATCAATATCAAACATTACCTAGAACAAAACCCAGAGGCGGCAGTCATTCGATTCCCGGCAACAGAAGCGAACAAATTCAATACTGCTACATTCAATAATTTATTCGTGCCTGCTGTGATTGGCAAAACACCGGTGTTGGATTTTGACGAGGCGTTTAAGCTTGCCCATTCACAGGAGGCGTCGGAGATCTATCTTGGACTGCTTGTCTTGTTTCGGCGCTTCCCAAATAAAACGGCGGTTTGGGATGAACTCGTTCGCACGTTTATCGAGCGGCCAACTACTGAAATCCCTCCGGTGCTCCTGTACTGGCTAGCACATATTCCGGGGCACGGTGACATTTTCTACTATGGCGAGACGCCATCGGCGGAAACACGGGCCTACGCAAGTGGTCTATTCGCACGATTCGGAGTTGAGGAAGTCATCAAGCTGCTCTCGTTTATCGACCCAGAAGAACAGATTGGAAGGGGAACATTGGGGCAGTCTGTTGAAGCAATCGTGTCGTCGCTTCCTAACGCTGCTACGATGCTGCGTGAGATCATACGTTTGCACGGTGTAGAAATGTCTATCCGCGAATTCGCAGCGCTTATTCTCGCAATGAATGAAGGCGAAGGCGCCCTAGCGGATCTTGCAGCACTTGAGAAAGAAGGTTCATGGTATGCCGGTGAAATGGCCCTGCATGTTAAGGAATACGAATGGATCAAACCGTACGCATGAAAGTGCCGAACAATGCCATCAGCTCGGTCGTGCAAAAGCGCCGCTTCGCTCTGCTTTTGCACGACGGTTATGGCTGGTGTTAACCGTGAGATAAGGCATTATGCGCTATGACATAGTCTTGAACAGTCTGCCTGCCGGATACTCGATGGCGAATGCGAGACCAGGGGAGCAAGTTCCGGTTCTTGGGCGTGAGTTCACATCGTCTGAGGACGGTGAAATGTTCATTTCACGCCTAGAAGGTTGGCCCACATCGATTCTTTCCTTGTTACCCCAAGAGGCGGGGATTAGACCCGCCAATGCTGATTGGTTTGTTTGTGTTATCTACCCAGACAAAAAGGCATCCATATACATCGACATCCGCCCAATTGCTGAAATAAGAGCCAAGCGATCTCTCAAGAAAGGCGAAGGGGTCTACCACGACGACATAGCGGAAATTAGTCGCCTCCACTTTGAAGGCATCGAAATACCTGCTGATGCAGGCGTTGCTATCCTGATGTCCGTTGGGTGGAGAAAAGGGTTCTACTTCGACTTCGAACCGATCCAGCCCTCGGGATGTTCACGCTCCTACGATCTTGGGGCATTCCTTGGTCAAATGTTCGCGTACCTATCCGCTCAGCATCTCTTTGCCATTACAGACGACGATTGGCAAGAACTAATTGCCCAGCAATGGTATCCATTTATAACTCTGAAGGGTGAGACAATCAAAAAGATGGTTAACCATGTTCGCGCGGGCTGGCCTGTTGATGAACTTCTTCCAAGAGTTGCAGCCGAGGTGTCGGAATGCATCCCCAGACTGCTGGAACGGTGGGGCTCAAGCCTTTTCTTTCAACCTCATCATCAAGTCATAGAACACGCTCTTAATCGGCACCTTGAATCAGATTATGTGAGTTCCACCAGTATTCTATACCCAAGAATCGAAGGGGTGATCCGATCATGCCATCAGCAAATACGTCATGGCGAACGCGCAACCCAGGGCGCATTGGTAAAGACGGTAACGGGGGCTGATCATGCTGGTGTGGAGGATTTTAGCCTGCTAATGCCGCAGCGCTTTCGAGCCTATCTGAAACGCGTCTACTTTGCAAACTTCACGGCCGGAGAGCCAGCGCCGGTATCCCGCCACAGCATAGCGCACGGCGTCGCCTCCCCTGCGGATCTCTCCCTAAAAGCTTCTTTACTGGGCATTCTCGTCCTGGATCAAGTCTTTTTCCATCTCAAGGGAGAAAGGCCGAAAAGTGACGGTTAACAATCGACTCCAGCGGATTTTCAACACGTTGCGCGTGTCAAATACACGCTGAACCGCGGCGTTCCCCCCCTTGAGACTCCCTCATCAAATACCTCATTTAATCAAACTGCCCTCAGCTTGACCCTCTAACTAATATTGCTTTTTGAAAAAATCATGTGCGGCTCAGCCATCTGCGGCAACCCCTGTTCCCGCACCACCGCCGGCTGGGCCGTGGCCGCGATCACACTGGCCGTTTTTTTCTCGCAGAAGGTGGCGGGTTCCGGGCTCCAGCCCTGGGCTAGCTGTTTTTCTTCCCGGTGCATGGCAAAATGGATATAGCGGCCGACGGTGGGGGCATAGAGCCTGGTCTGCCAGCCAAAGGTCTGGTAGAGCTGTTGCAGCAGCAAGCGCAGTTTGGCCGCGAGTGCCGGGTTGCTGTTGCTGTACCATTTCCCCATGGCCCAGACCGCAGCGGCATAGGTGGTGCGCAGCGGCTTCATTTCTTCGGCATAGCGCTTCATAATGCGCGCGTCCTGATGGTCTCTGTAACGCAGCCAGCCCTGCAGCATGGTCCTGATCAGGCGATAGAGGCTGGGGCCGTTCTTGTCGAAATCACGCCGAAAAGCCTCCTGGATAAGTTCTTCCTCCTGGTGACCATGGATGTGCAGGTGGCGATGATTAAACCGGAACTGGCCGTGGCTGTCGGCATGGGGCATTTCCGCTTCCGGCAGCAGCAGATCCTTCTCCTGCAGCTCCCGGTGCAGCGGCGTGCCGGGCAGAGCGGTATAGAGCATGAACTGGTGGAAATCCGTGTTATGGCTGACCGCATAATCAATGACCTGGTCAATATTATCCATCGTGTGATTTTCCAGACCGATGATGGAGGAACCGAGTACCCGGATGCCATGGGACTGCAGTTCTTTGACCAGGGCCAGGGTATCTATGCCGTTGAGTTTGCGGTATCTGCTTTTCTGACCTTCCAGGCCCATCCACACCCAGGAGACGCCGAGGCTGACAAGCTGCTCCATGGTGTATGATCGCAGCACCCGGGCGGAACTGAAAAGATACATCGACCAACTCTTGTTGTGCTGCTCTACCAGCTCAAGCAGCCTGAGCGCCCTTTTCCGGTGCAGGAGAAAATTCTCGTCCATCATGAAAAAGGAACTGACCTTCAGTTTTTCCTCCAGCTCGCACATGATGGCAAAGAGTTCGTCGCCGGTCTCATAAAAGTTAATGAAATGACCCTTACCGCCAAAAAGATGGGAGGTTGAGCAGAAATTACAGCCCATGGGACAGCCCACCGAGGGCACGACAATGGCCGCGGTATCACCCGGTTTCCCGGCCAGGTTATGCCCCAGGATTCTGGTGCCGTGGGCTGAAAGAACCTGGGGATGGCGAATGGGCTTGGTCTCATCCTGGCCTAGATAGCGGCGGAACCAGCCGATGCCGTCACCCCTGACAATGTGATCGGCGGATATCCGTTCAGCCAGATCCGGCAGGTTGGCAACATGGCCGCCAATGACAATGGTGGCGCGCGGCAGATGGGTGCGCACCAGTTCGCACATCTTCTTGACCTTGCCCACATTAGGAATAATCGAGCTGATACCGACGATATCGAAGTCATTGTCCCGGATCTCGCTCTCAAAGCGGTCCAGGTCCGGGAAATCCAGCAAGGTCGACGGCGCCTCGATATTGGCCTGGATCATCAGCAGGCCAAAGGAGCGGTGGAACATGCGCAGGGAGAAGACGCCCTGGGCCCGGGTCACCTGGTTATGATAGAGTTCCATGGGGTTGATCTGCCTGCTGCCGTATTGATCGTCCTGGGCATAGGGACCGAAGACGCTGGATAACAGCACCTTTGCTTTTGTTTTAAGGGGGTGCTGGGGGTGGTTGTCGTGCATGTGGTGTACTCCTTACTGAAAAATCAATGGGACATGAAAGTGGAGAGAAACGCATCGAGACGAAAGGGGAAGAAGGGATGATCCGTCAGTCGCAGGATGATTAACTTATCTTAAAGATAAGATACTGCATACTGACGTCAGCCGATACAGGGCGCGGCTTGTTTTACAAAAGTTTTACAATCCATCGGTTAGGTGGATAGTAATATTTTCCTAATCATCCGAGTCACCATTTTTGCTCGGTTATGCTATGATGAACACAGGCCGACCATCCATTTTTCTTGGTGATGCTCTATGCGACAGATCAGGTGGTATCTGCACCCTATCCTCATCTTTATCTTTTCCGTTGTGGCCCTGGGATTGTCACTCTTTCTCTACATCTACTGGTACGTAGCGGTCAGTGCCAGGCTGCAGGGGGTAGTTAAGCGTTACAATCTTGACCCGGGGCAGTTCCTGGAGCTGAAAACCTGGGTGGTGATCCTTGTTCTTTCCATTCTGGTGGCGATCATCATGGTCGGCATTTTCATTATCTTTGCCTTTAATGTTAAGCTGCTGCGCCTCTACCAACTGCAGCACAATTTCATCAACAATTTCACCCATGAGCTGAAAACGCCGGTCACATCGATCAGGCTGTATCTGGAAACCTTCCAGAAGCATGAACTGCCGCGCCAGATGCAGCTGAAATACATCGATTACATGCTGATCAATGTCTCCCGCCTGACAGACAACATTAACAGTATCCTCAGTCTGGCCAAGCTGGAGAGCAAGCTCTACGAAATGCATCCGGTGCGGGTCGACCTGGTGGAGACGGTTGAGCAATTTTGCCGGCAAAACAGCCATCTTTTTCAAGGGTGCGCCATAACCATTCATAACCCCAGCGGCCGGACCTGCCCCTATTTGGTGGACCTGCCGCTTTTTGAGATGCTCCTGATGAATCTGCTGACCAATGCCTGCAAATATAACGAGGCCAAAGAGCCAACCGTTGCCATCACCTTCATCCACCAGGACGGGCAGCTCAACATCAACATCAGGGACAACGGCATTGGCCTGAAGAGGCGGGAGAAAAAAAAAATCTTTAAAAAATTCTACCAGGGGGAGAAAACAGACAGGAATCAGGGCGAGGGCTGCGGCCTGGGCCTCTACTTTGCTGACAACATCGTCAGGATCCATCATGGCCGCATCAAGGCGGAAAGCGAGGGTCCTGGCCAGGGCACCACCATGATCATCACCTTTGAGCTTAACGAGGAGGCTGATGCTTCCCCCGGCCCGCCCCGGCCGGAACCAGGGGACTCGCCATGAAAAAGCGCATCCTGATCATCGAAGACGACCGTCATATTGCCGAGGGCCTGCAGCTCAATCTAGTGATGCAGGGGTATGAGGTGGAAGTTGCGGCGGATGGCCCAAGCGGGCTGCAGCAATGGCAAGAGTGGCGACCGCACCTGATCGTGCTCGATATCATGCTGCCCGGCATTGACGGCCTGGATGTGTTGCAGAATATTCGGCTGGAGGATGAGCGGCTGCCGGTGCTGATCCTGTCAGCCAAGGCCATGGCCGAAGACAAGATCAAGGGGCTGGCCCTGGGGGTGGACGACTACCTGACCAAGCCCTTTCATCTGGAGGAGTTTCTGCTGCGGGTCAAACGGCTGCTCACCCGTTATGCCTGGGAAAATAATGATGACAAGGAAAGGGATCTGGCTGCAATCGGGCCAACTTACATCTTTGGCAACAACAGCATTAACTTCACCACCCACACGGCCCAATGCGCCAGCGGCACCATCACCCTGACCGATATTGAGGTGAAACTATTAAAGCTCTTCATCGTAAATCGCGGCAAACCGCTGTCCCGCCGGCAGCTGATCGAAATGGTTTGGGGCTATGAAGGCGATATCCAGACCAGGACCGTGGATAATTTCATTGTCCGCTTCAGGAAATATTTTGAAGAGGATCCCAAAAAACCCGTTTTTTTCAAGACCCGCCGTTCGGTGGGATATGTCTTTGATCATTAGAGAGCTATTGGCGCTAATGATTGACATGTCTCTGGCCACCTTGGGAGGCCAGGGCACAAGGGCACCCACAAGGGGCGCCCCTACAGAGGGGCGGTCATCTGGGAATGGTGCGGGGTAGCCATGTACGGTAGCAATTATTTCTCAATATTTTCAATGTGAGCATCCATCGGCAATGGTTTTAACTGTAGGGGCATCCCTTGTGGGTGCCCATTTAAAAATGGACAAACCAGCGAACATAGATGCGGTCAGCATAGCCGCCATAGACATCTCGATCGCTGCCGTGATAGAGAAAGGCCCCGGCACTCAGCGTCGATTCGTTGCCGGTGCTGTATTCCACTGACGGGGCAATAAAAAAGGAATGATCATTAAGATTTTCCACCCCAAGACAGGTCACGGTCCACAGGATCTCCGGCTGGAAACTGAGGCTTATGGCCATATCATCGCTTTTCGTCTCATCCGAATAGCGATATTCACCTAAAACGGTGAGTGAATTGACAAATCCGTATTCCGCCCCGGCAATGAACTCGGTGTGGCGGCTGCCGGTGGCGTCATCATGGAAACTCCCCCCTTCGCTGCGCAGCTCGATACCCGAAGCAAAAAGCTCCCCTTCCAGCTCCCAGCCGATGATGTCCAGATCCGCATCATTGTCATAGAGGCCGACCAGGGCCACATCGGCATAATCCAGATAGCCCTTGAGTCGGGCCTCCCCCTTGTCCCGGGACAGGGTGCAATCAAAGTTGGCCAGTTGGCTCACGGCATACTCATAGCGCAGCGCCTCAGTGCCCGGCCGTTCCTGGGGTTCAACGGACTGGGAATCAATGGGGTTGAAGATGTCGATGGGGTTCCAGACCCGGCCCACGCCCAGTGGGATGCGCTGGCGGCCGATGACCCAGAAATGGGTCTCGCCGTGGTATTCCAGGTAGCCGCGATAGATAGAGGTGTCGTTGGTCAGGCTGTATGGTCTCTCAATATAAGCCGCCTCATTGTCAATGGTAAGTTTGGCGGCAAAGGCCTCATACTTCTCATGCTTGACCGAAATATCGGCCCGCAGCCGGTTATAGTCGACAAAGCGGGAATCCTCGTCAAAACCGAAGATATTGGTGTTTTCCAGGGAATACTGCGGAACCAGGGCCAGCACCCCGGCGGCGGCAACCATGCTAGCCAGGAAACTCATCAGCAGCCACTTGCCCGTCTTTCAACAGGATGGAATGTTTCGCCTTGCCGATCACCAGCGGATCATGGGAAGAGAAGATAATGGTGATCCCCTCGTCCTCGTTTAAGGCCTGCATCATGTCCATGAGGCCTTCCGCGCTTTTTGAATCAAGATTGGCAGTGGGCTCATCGGCCAGGATGAGCTTGGGACGGGAGGCCACGGCCCGGGCCACGGCCACCCGCTGCTGCTGCCCGCCGCTCATCTCACCCGGCAGCTTGTCCAGCAGTTCGGCAATGGCCAGTTTTTCCGCCACCTCCCGGGTGCGGTGGTCGCATTCGCTACGGCTGCGGCCCTGCAGCTGCATGACATACTCGATATTTTCCCGGGCTGTGAGCACCGGGATGAGGTTATAGGCCTGAAAGACAAAGCCGATGTGGTCGCGCCGCAGCCGGGAAAGCCGCTTCTCCTCCACCCCGGTGATCCGTTCGCCGTCAAGCAACACGTCGCCCGCCGTGGGACTGTCCAGGCCGCCCATGATGTTGAGCAGGGTGGTCTTGCCGCTGCCGGACGGCCCGTAAATAACCACGAACTCTCCCCGGTTGAAGGTAAGGCTGATATCCACCAAGGCCTGTACCTGTACGTCCCGGCCGGGATGAAATGTCTTGCTGATTTTTTTTACATCAAGGAAGGGTTGCTTCATGAGTTATTTCCCAACTGGGGTTGTATGGAAATGATGTGGGGTAGCCATAGCACCATCAATCGCCAAAGGTTATTTCCCGTAGGGGCACCCCTTGTGGGTGCCCTGTTTTGGCTGCCGATGGGCAAGTGGGCACCCACAAGGGGTGCCCCTACGAATTCAACAATTCCATGAAAATGATTGGGCATGATGATAAATTCATGCAGTTTGCATGTTTTCAAAACGTTCAACCAATCCCAACCATTGTTGTTCGACCATTCTGCCGGCATCATTGGCAATCATCGCCCTATTCTCGATTTTACCGAACAGCTGTAGATAGTTCCGGGTGCAGATGGTGATAAAATACCAACCCGCCTGCGAATAATCATACCCTTTTAACCGGATGGAACGGCGGTGATGGATTTCCGGGTTGTACGGCATTGGGTCACCCTCATGGTTGCAAATAATAACAGCGCATGGTTTACCGTCCCTGGTTTCCGTTTGGTGATCGACATCCGGGCAATTCGTGTAGGGGCGGTTTGCTAACCGCCCCTACGTCCCTTACCCCTATCATCATACACACACCCCGGCCATCCCCTCAACACATCGCCCCCCTACACCTTATTGATCGCCTCAATAGGATTCGATTTTTTCAACAGACGCAGAGGAAACAGCACACTGACAAAGGTGGCCAGCATGACTGCTATAAAGGCGGTGGTAAAATAGCTTGTGCGGATGACCGCATAGGTGATCACGTCCATGCCGAATTCCTCCAGTCCTTCGCCGAAAATGGTCAGGTCAAGGCCGTGTCGGTAAAAATAGAACAGGGTTGCCCCGCCCAGCAGCGAACCGGCCACAAAACCGCTAAAGCCCAGGATGAACGATTCGGTGAAGATAATGCCGCGGACTTGGGCAAAGGAGGTGCCAATGGCCAGCATGATGCCGAATTCCCGCAGGCGCTCCAGTACCGACACCAGCATCACTCCGAATATGCCCAGGCCGGCCACCCCGAAGATCAGCAGACTCATGACCATATTAAAACCGTTCATCATCACTCGGCCCTGCATCAGGGCTGGATAGAGCTCATCCCAGCGCAGTATCTGCAGGGTGGGAAAATGCTGGCCCAGGGTATTCTGCACTGCAGGAATGTCCTTCTCCGCCTGGAGAATGACGATGATCTGGCTCACGCCGGCCGGGGTCATGAACAGCTCCCGGGCCTTGTCCATATCAATGAAAACCGCTGATTCGTCCAGCCCCATGTTGTTGGTACGCACTATGCCGCTGATGGTCAGGGCAACGGCGGAAACCTCTTGTTCACTGTTCTGGGCCGAGACGATGAGTTTCCTGCCGATCTTTACCTTGAGCTTTTCCGCAAGCCTGGCGCCAATGATCGCCCCCCGTTTTTTCTCGCCAAAGCTATATTCCCCTTGGGTCAGATAGGTGTCAAGCCTGCCCTGTCTCTTTTCCGTGGCCAGATCCACCCCGTAAATCATGACGCCCCGCGAATAATGTGCCGTGGCCGCCAGCCCGTCCTGCCGCAGGCGGCGCACAAAGCTCTTCACCCGGGGATCACCGGCAAGAAGCTCTGTGATCTCTCCATCCTGCATGATCAGCCTATTCAGCCCCGGGTCCTCCCGAAAGCCTGGGGCAAAAAGGGACAGCTGACCGGAATCGCTGCGGATGGCGTTACTGATCATCTGCTCGGTCATGCCGTCATAAATGCCCTCCATGAGCAGCAGGCCCCACAGGCTCATACTGATCATCACCACCACCAGCACGGAGCGAGACAAGCGGCGGGCCAGTGACGCCCAGGCTATGCGGCAGATGGTTCTAAACATGGTGGATCGCCTCGATGGGCTTAAAAGCGTTGACCTTGAAGATGGGGTAGAGAGTGGCGGAAACCGACAACACGAACATCACGGCCATGTCGCGTAAAATGATCAGCGGCGCAAAGTCGGTGGGCATGGCGGTCATGGCCAGGCCATACTGCTTGAACTGCTCCTCAAAGCTCGTAAAGACAATGGGATTGATGTGAAAATAATAGGCAAAGGACCCGCCGATCAGGCCTCCCAGGACGACGCTGACCAGCCCCAGCAGCACGCTTTCCAGCAGCAGCATGGAAAAAATCTGCCCCGGTCCGGTGCCCACCGCCCGCAGGATGCCGATTTCACGCACCCGGGCATAGACCACCAGGAGGGTGAAGATCATGACCACAAAAAAGATGACGATAAAAATGATGCCCAGGGTGATGTAGCCGAAGATGGAATCAACCCGCATGGCCTGCACCAGACCGGCCATGGTCTGCTGCCAGCTTGCCGACTCGTATTCAGGGCCGAGGCGCTGACCGATGGCCGCGGCCAGGGCCTCAGCCTGGGAGGGATCGGCCGGCTGCACAATGAAATGGGTGGCGATATTTTTGGCGGCCATCATACGGTCAAAATAGGGTTTTGCCACAAAGGAGGCCCGGGAATCAAAATCAAAGAGGCCGGTCTGGAAGATGCCCTTTACGGTCAGGGTATCCGCGGCAAAGGAATAATCAGCGCCGGTGCCGACAAAGGTCACCTGGTCCCCTACCCCCACCTTGAGACGTTTGGCCAGTTCGCGGCCCATGTACACCTGGGCATCATCGTTTGATGTCAGGTAGCTCCCCTGCTTGAGGGAGGCGGCCAGCCGGGATACATGCATCTCCTTTTCCGGGTCGATGCCGGTGAACATTCCGCCCACCGCCTTCTCTTCCGAGGAAAAAAGCACAAAGGATTCAAAACGGGGGGTGAGCACCGCAATACCGGGGAAGTCTTTCAGGCTGGCCCTCACCTTTCCGGCATCAAAGATAAGATTCTCCAGGCTTGGATTGTCCCGGAAACCCTTGTGGGTGATCTGCACGTAGCCGGGGTAAATCTCCACGCTGCTCTGGATCATGCGGCCATGGGAGCCGTCCATGTAGGCCGTGGAAAAGACCAGCAGGGCGGTGGTGCAGGACAGTAGAAGCACCGTGATGATGCTGCGTTTACTGTAGGCGAAAATGTTTCTGACTGCGATCTTGAAAAACATGTTCCAGGGTTCCAGGGTTGCAGCGTTCAAGCGATCAAGCGTTTCAGGGTTCCAGCGTTTCAGGGTTCCAGCGTTCAAGCGATCAAGCGTTTCAGCGTTGGAACGTTTGATCGTTGGAACGTTCCTATTTCGAGAAGCGCTTCAAGGCCCGCTTGCTGAAATACTCCTCATCAATCGCAACATCAAAGGCGGCCTCGGTTATTTCGATGATGGTCAGATTGCCGGCCTTTTCTTTATCAAGGGGGGTCATCACCCAGCGGGACGGGTAGAGGCGGTCGCCCATCTGCTTCACCTCGGTGTACTGCAGGGTGCGCACCAGGGCGCCCTCTTCATCAAAATAGTTGACCGTGGCCGGCAGCATGTCCTTTTTGCTCACGGTCATCACCAGCCGGCCCCACACCACGGCCGCCTCCGGCCTGGGCAGTAGTTCAATCTCATATTCATCGTCATTTTCAGCAATCAATTTCGCGTCATAATCCCGGCTGATGGAGCTCTCCCGTACCAGGTCGTCATTGGTGAAATCAGTGCCCATCCAACTCTGCAGCATCATGGAGGCGGGAATCTTGATGATCTTTTCTATGCGCGGCACGTACTGCCACATGGAATCTTCAATCTTGAGAAAGGTGATGCCGTAATCCTTGCCCGGATAGGTGATCTTGATGAAGCTTTTCTCGTTGCCCACGGAATAGCTTTCCATCTTCATGGTGCGGGTGGTGCGGCTGGTGGTGATGATCATGGAGATCTGCAGCACGGCGGTTTTGCCGTTGAGCTGGTCCTCCACTCTTTTGATGATTTCCTGAACGTCATCCGCCGCCTGCAGCGGGCAGGGCATGAGGCAGAGGCACCACAAAAAAAGGGCACAGGCCGCCATTGCAAATCTGGCGGTCTGTGCCCTTATGATCTCAGGTGTTAGGTTCATCAGCATATAACACCCTATAAACAGCAGCTTGTCAACCCAATGCTACTAATGTTTAAAGGAGCGCTGCCCGGTAAACTTCATGGCCACCTGGGGATTGGCCTCGTTGCATGCCTCGATGGTTTCAAAATCACGCATGGAGCCGCCCGCCTGCAGGATGGCGCTCACCCCTTGACGGATGCCCACATCCGCCCCGTCGCGGTAGGGGAAAAAGGCATCGGAGATCATGACGGAACCGGGCAGGCCGGCCCGATCTTTTTGGGTCTGGGCGTCAATGGCCACCTTGTCCGCCTTGTCCCGCTTGCCCTGCTCAATCTCAAGCACCATGTCGGCATATGGGATGCCCAGTTTATCAAAGCAGAGGATATCGGCATATTTGATATAGGCCTTGTGCACGGCAATTTCGGCCACGCCCACCCGGTCCTGCTCGCCGGTGCCGATGCCCACGGTGCAGCCGTCCTTGACATAAATCACGGAGTTTGATGTGACGCCATGCTCCACGGCCCAGCCGAAAAGCATGTCGTCAATCTCGGCTGCGGTGGGCTGGCGCTCGCAGCGGTATTCCTTGCCCTTGGAGGTGGTGACCGCATCTTTCAGATGCTCGGGCTTGCGGATGGAGTTGACCGCGGACTGCTGGGCGATGATGCCGCCGTCGATCAGGCTCTTGAAATCAACGTAACGATAGTTTTCAAAATCAGCCAGTCGGTCGATACGGGCCATTTTGATCACTCGCAGGTTCTTGCGGGCCTTGAGGATGTCGAGCGTCCCCTCCTCAAAATCCGGGGCGCAGACCACCTCCAGATAATTGCCGCTAAGCAGATCCGCCGTTTCCCGGTCAATGGCCCGGCTCATGATCACCGCTCCGCCGAAGGCGGCGATGCGGTCGGCCCGGTTGGCCCGGTTATAGGCTTCGGCCAGGGTCTTGCCGTAGGCCGCGCCGCAGGGATTGTTGTGTTTGAGGATGACGGCGGCCGGCCGATCCACCAGATATTTGAGAATGTTCAGGCCGTTGTCGATGTCGGTGAGATTAATCTTGCCCGGATGTTTGCCCACCTGCAGCATGTCTTCCACACTGATGCCGCTGACCAGACCGTTGCCCGGTTCGATGAATCTGCAGTCGCCCAGCATCAGATTGCCGTTGACCAACTCGTAGAGGGCGGCCTCCTGGTCCGGATTCTCGCCGTAACGCACCCCGCGCTCGTCAACGGTGCCGTCCTCCATGGGGATTTTCCAGGTCCGTTTGCGGTAAACCAGGGTCTGATCACCAAAGGAAATCTTCATCTCCATGGGGAAATGATCACCTAAAATTGTTGTGTACATCTTTTTCAAATCTTGTGCAGCCATAGCTCTCCTCTCTCGTCATCAGAAGGCGGCAGACATCCCGCTGCCGCCGTCCTTTATCTGGAACGTTGCATCCCAGTCCTTGCGGACCGGGTCATATCCTTTCTGGCATATATCGGCGCACACCTCCTGCATGGAACGGTGATCACCGACGGAAAATTGCTCCCCTGTGAGTTCGGGGTGGGCATAGCCGCCCGGCGCCGTGCAGGAACCGGCGGAATATCTGGTGGGGCCGAGCCCCACCATGCCGTCCCGGAAGCGGGCCTCCTCACGGGTTGACAGTAAGAGCCCCACATCAGGGTCAAAAATACGCAGGGCGAAAATCATCTGGGTCAGCATACGCTCGTTCACCTTAACCAGCGGCTGAAAGCCTCCTTCCGCCGGCCGCAGTCGGGGAAAGGAAATGGTCAGGGCCGTGCGCCAGTAATGTTTGCGCAACCAGGCAAGATGCATCCCCATGGCCAGACCTTCAAGCCGCCAGTCGGCCAGACCCAGCAGCGCGCCGATCCCCACCTCGCGCATGCCGGCGGCAGCGGCCCGGGCAGGGGTGGCCAGCCGGTAGTCAAAATCACATTTTTTACCGGCATGGTGCACCTGACCGTAAATCCCGCGGTCATAGGTCTCCTGGTAAACGGCCACACTGGTGATGCCGGCGGCAAAGAGACGGACGTATTCATCCTCTTCCAGGGGCTGCACCTCAATGGAGATGGCGGCAAATCCGTCCCGCAGCCGGGTGGTCAGTGCCGCCAGATAGTCCACCCCCAGCCTGGCCGGGGCCTCGCCGGCAACCAGCAGAATATGCTTGAAGCCCCGACCGTGCAGGATCATGGCCTCCTGCTCGGCCTCTTCCATGGTCAGCACGCGACGGTCGATTTTATTGCCTGCGGAAAAGCCACAGTAGGCGCAGCGGTTAATACAGAAATTCGACAGGTAAAGCGGGGCATAGATCTGAATGGTTCTGCCGAATCGTTTGGCGGTTATCCGGGCGGAACGGGCCGCCAGCCGGGGCAGCAGGTGCTCCGCCGCAGGCGACAGCAGGGCGGCAAGACCCTTGATGTCAATCCGGTCGCTCTGCAGGGCATGGTGCACATCGGCTGTATGGCAATTTCTCTCCACCAGCCGCTGCAGTTCGGCGAAATCAGGTATGGTAAATGTTTCGTGTATCATTGTCTGTTTAAAGAAGTAACCCCAGTGGCACCCGTAGGGGCGGTTCGCGAACCGCCCCTACATCACCGTATACTCTGTGTATGAAAAAAGTTCAGCGCAGAAAATCAAGGCCTGTTTCCGGCGAGGAAGCGGCGGCATCCTCGCGCCTCTCGCCAAGTCCCGCTTCAAAAGCCTCGCGGCCAGCCTCCACCGCCAGGGCAAAGGCCCGGGCCATGCGCACCGGATCACCGGCCACGGCAATGGCCGTATTGACCAGCACCGCATCAGCGCCCATCTCCATGGCCTGGGCTGCATGGGAAGGAGCGCCGAGACCGGCATCCACCACCACCGGCACCCGGGCCTGCTCAATGATAATGGCAATCTGAAAAGCGGTGAGGATTCCCTGATTGGTGCCGATGGGCGAGCCCAGCGGCATGACCGCTGCCGCGCCGGCATCCTGCAGACGCAGGGCCAGCACCGGATCGGCGTTCATATAGGGCAGCACGATGAAGCCCTCCTTGACCAGAATCTCGGTGGCCTTCAGGGTTTCAATCGGATCGGGCAGCAGGGTGCGCGGGTCCGGGGTCACCTCAAGTTTGAGCCACTCCCCGCCGCCGGCCGCCCTGGCCAGCCTGGCCAGGCGCACTGCCTCATGGGCGTCCCGCGCCCCGGAGGTGTTGGGCAGAAAGAGGAATTTCTTCCGGTCCAGGACACTCATGATGTCATCGGCGGGATTAGCCAGGTCCACCCGGCGCAATGCCACGGTGACCATCTCGCAGCCTGAGGCGTCCAGGGCCTCCTTCATCACCTTGGGTGATGAAAATTTCCCCGTGCCACCGAAAAGACGGGACCTGAAAGTCCTGCCGGCAATGGTTAACATGTCAACCGCCTCCTACAAAACGTATCAATTCCAGCCTGGCGCCCTCAGGCAGCACCAAGGTCTCGTACTCATCTCTTTTGATGATGACCCCGTTGCATTCCACAAAAACCGTGTCAGGTTTGACGCCCAACTCACCGAGAAAGGCGATAAGGGTGGTTTCCGGCCGGATCTCTTTTTTTTCATCGTTACAGACAATCTGCATCATAAAATATAGCTCTTGGCTCAACAGCTCAACAACTTATTAACTAAACAGCTCATCAGCTTACCAGCTCATTCGCTCTGTTCATCAACACCCAGCAGCAGGCGTAGCGCCTGGTTGGCCTGGTGATGGGCGGCAATGCCGACCCTGGGCGCCATGAGTCCCTGGTTGGGGCCGACCTCGGCCTCCCCGTCACCCACCAGGTAAACCCGGGGATGAATCCTGCGGGTGACGATACGGTTATTGTCCCCGAAACCGGCCATGCCCGAGGCCCCCACAAAGCCGACCCCTTTCAGTGCAGTCAGGGCGGCCCGCAGGGCGGCAGGCTTCATCGCCGGATCGTCAAAACACTCCACCAGCACATCAACTCCCTTAAACAGTAAAGGGATGCGTTCTTCGCTCAGGCGTTCGTTAATTGTTTCCAGGCAGACGTAAGGATTGATCCGGAGGAGAGTGTCCCGCAGAGCCACAGTCTTGGGTAAGCCGAGCTGGTCGGCAAAATAATACTGCCGATTGAGATTGCTCAGTTCCACCACATCATAATCGGCAAGAAGCAACTTGCCAATACCTATTCTGACCAAAGCGACGGCAACGGCGGAGCCGAGTCCGCCCAGCCCCATGACCCCCACCACGCCTTGCTCTATGCGGGCCTGTATTTCCTCCCCGTGCCGCTCGGCCAGCACGGCGGCAAATTCTTTCCTGTCAGGCACATTCTCCTCCAGCTTGAAATCAGATACATAATACGCCAAGGCGGTGAAAGCGACCTGTTTATCATGCATTTTTGCATTTTTATACCAGGTTTTCGGCAAAATGCCATGCAGGAAAAGAATATGACCTGGGCCGCAGGAGACGGTGAATTATCTTCCGCCGCTCGCACAGATAGCCGCATTTACTTTTATTAACCCTGCCCGTGATGGCCAAATCATCGCAATCCATTCGAAATGTCAGCAGAATTTTCTACAACCCATGACAAAGAAGTAACACTGTCTCCAGAAGTAGACACTTTTTACCCCTTTCTCCCCGTTCATTTGCTTGAACTTCCTTTATATCCATGATAAGTAGCATGGCAAAGTAACAATAAGACCGTGTCTGCGCCCTTCCCGGATACTGCCGATAGAAACCGCTGAGGCAAGGAGAACCACGTGACGAAAGTCAGCTCAAAAAATAAACAATGGCTGTCGGGCAACGAGGCGATTGCCCGTGCTGCATGGGAAGCCGGGGTAACGGTTGCATCAGGCTATCCTGGCACACCCTCCACAGAAATACTCGAAAATCTCTGCACCTATAAAGATGTCTATACCGAATGGGCGCCCAACGAAAAGGTTGCCCTGGAGGTTGGCATGGGGGCTTCCTTTGCCGGTGCCCGGGTGCTGGTCACCATGAAGCATGTGGGACTTAATGTGGCGGCCGACCCCCTGTTCACCGCCTCCTACACCGGCGTGCGCGGCGGCATCGTCATCATCACCGCCGATGATCCGGAGATGCACAGTTCGCAGAACGAGCAGGACAACCGTCATTATGCCTATGCTGCCAAGCTCCCCATGCTGGAGCCGTCCGATCCGGCCGAGGCCCGGGAGATGCTCAAAAAGGCCTTTGAAATCAGCGAGGAATTCGATACCCCGGTGCTCTTCCGCACCACCACCCGGGTGGCCCATGTCAAGGGACTGGTAGCGACCGGCAAAAGAAAGAAAGGGCCGGTAGCGGTGGCCATCGAAAAGATGCCGGCCAAATTTGTCATGCTGCCCGGCAACGCCCGGATGCGGCGCAGATCCATTGCCGAACGGATGGAAAAACTGGCGGCATTTGTCGAGACCTTTGCCGCTAACCGCATTGACAAGGGCGATAAAAAAATTGGTTTCATCACCGGCGGCATCTCCTATCTCTATGTGAAGGAGGCCTTTCCCAAGGCCTCGGTGCTGAAAATCGCCACCACCTGGCCGCTGCCCTTTAATAAGATCCGCGATTTCGCCGCCCAGGTGGATGAAGTCGTGATCGTCGAAGAGCTTGATCCCTTTCTCGAAACCCATATCAAGGCCGCGGGCATTGCCTGCACCGGCAAGGACAAGATTCCGGCCATGGGCGAGCTTAATCCCTTTATCATCAAGAAAGCGCTCGGCCAGGAAACCGGCGACATCTTTGCGCCGGTGGACATCCCGCCCAGGCCGCCCAATATGTGCCCTGGCTGCCCCCACCGCGGACTTTTCTACAACCTGGCCAAATATGACGTTTTTATTGCCGGCGATATCGGCTGCTACACGCTGGGCTTCCTGCCCCCCCTGTCCGCCATGGACTCCTGCGTCTGCATGGGCGCCAGCATCGGCGTGGCCCACGGCATGGATAAGGCCCTGGGCGACAAGGCCCAAGGCAAGACCGTGGCGGTGATCGGCGACTCCACCTTTATGCACTCGGGCATTACCGGCCTGGTCAACATGGTTTACAACAAAAGCATGTCCACGGTCATCATCCTGGATAACCGCATTACCGCCATGACCGGTCACCAGGCCAACCCGGCTTCCGGCAGCAACATCATGGGGGAGCCGGCCAATGCCATTAACCTGACGGAACTGTGCCGGGCCATCGGCGTCAAACATGTGCGCACCGTTAACCCGCACGACATCAAGGAATGCAAAAAGGTTTTGACAGAGGAGATAGACCGGCCCGAAACGTCGGTCATCATATCGCTCGCCCCCTGCGTCCTTCTGCCGGAAGAACGCAAACGCCCCAAAATCCCTCTCACCAGCTTCGTGGACAACTGTACCGGCTGCGGCACTTGCGTACGCCTGGGCTGCCCGGCCATCAGCTGGGTACCGCTGACCGCCGCAGAGGCAAAAAAGATGGGGAAAAAGGAAAAACAAAAGGGCTATGCCCGCATCAGCGCGGAGATGTGCAATGGCTGCGGCCAGTGTCTGGCGGTCTGTAAATTCAAGGCCATCGGCAAAGCGGAGGATGCTAAATGATACCAAGCGGAAACATACTTTTTTGCGGGGTTGGCGGCCAGGGTATCCTGCTGGCCAGCGAGATCACCGCCTTTGCCCTGCTTGAGTGCGGCCTGGACGCCAAGAAAAGCGAGGTGCACGGCATGGCCCAGCGCGGCGGCTCGGTTGTCGCTCACCTGCGCTATGGGAAAAAGGTCTACTCACCGCTCATCGATCCAGGCCAGGCGGATTTCCTGGTGGCCTTTGAAACCATGGAGGCGGTGCGTTATCTGCCTTTTCTGCATAAGGGCAGCAAGGTGATCGTCAATACCCATCAGATTGCTCCGCCGGCCGTTGCCACCGGTAAAATGGTTTATCCGACCGACCTCCTGACGCAATTGACCAACCGCAACATAGCCGTCTATCCGCTGGACGGTTTCAGCATTGCCAAAGCGGTTGGAGAAATCCGGACGGCAAACCTGGTGCTGGTTGGGGCGTTGTCAACTTTTCTGCCGGTTAGCGAAGATGTTTTTCTTGAGGTGCTGAAAAAAAGGATCCCCAGAAAACTTGATGAAAACATTGCTGCCTTCAAGGATGGCCGCAAGATCACGGCATAGCATACAATGCCATTTTTTTGGAGAGGGAACAATGATCTATAACGATGAATATGAAACATTGCCGCGGGAGGCGCTGGAGGCGCTGCAGCTGAAACGGCTGCAGTCCCAGATCGAAAGGATCTATGCCAGAGTCCCCTACTACCGGGCCAAAATGGATGAAGCCGGCGTGGCGCCGGGTGACATAAAAACCCTTGCCGATATCAGCAAGCTCCCCTTTACCACCAAGGAGGATCTGCGCAAGAATTATCCCTTCGGACTTTTCACCGTGCCCCTGGAAAGGGTGGTACGCATCCACGCCTCTTCCGGCACCACCGGCCAACCCACCGTTGTCGGCTATACCAAGCGGGACATCGCCATCTGGGCCGAACTGATGGCGCGCTGCCTGACCGCTGCCGGGGCGACCCAGAAGGACATCATCCACAACGCATACGGCTACGGGCTGTTCACCGGCGGCCTCGGCGCCCATTACGGCGCGGAAAATCTTGGCGCCACCGTGATTCCTGTTTCCGGCGGCAACACCAAGCGACAGATCATGCTCATGCGTGACTTCCGCTCCACCGTGCTGCTCTGCACCCCGTCCTATGCCCTGAATCTGGCCGAGGCCATGGTGGATATGGGTATTGATCCCAAGGAGATGGCGCTCAAGGTCGGTGTTTTCGGGGCCGAGCCGTGGAGCGAAAACATGCGGGAAGAGATCGAAAAGCAGCTCGGTATCAAGGCCATTGATATTTATGGTCTGAGTGAGATAATTGGACCGGGCGTAGCCGTTGAATGCGTGGAGGAGCAGAAGGGTCTCCACATCATGGAAGATCACTTCCTGCCGGAGATCGTCCATCCCGAGACCTTTGAACCTCTGCCCCTGGGCGAGAAGGGGGAACTGGTATTCACCACCCTGACCAAAGAGGCCTTTCCGCTCATCCGTTACCGTACCAAGGATTTCTCCCGGCTGATCACCGCTCCCTGCTCCTGCGCCCGGACATTCTACCGCATGGAGAAGATCACCGGTCGTTCCGATGATATGCTGATCATTCGCGGGGTTAATGTCTTCCCCTCCCAGATCGAGCATGTACTGATCAGCATCGAAGGTGTTGAGCCCCATTACCAGATCATTGTCCAGAGGGAGGGCAACCTGGACACCATGGAAGTCCAGGTTGAGGTCAGCGACAGCATCTTTTCCGACGAGGTGAAAACCCTGGAAGGACTGACCAAAAAAATCCAGAATGAGATCAAGGATCTACTCGGTGTGAGCTGCAAGGTGAAACTTGTTGAACCGAAATCGATCCAGCGCAGTGAGGGCAAGGCAAAAAGGGTCATTGACAAGCGAAAGATCTAATTTCCTGGCGAACAGGTTTTTATATATGCAAAAGTACATCCACCTGAGCGACAGGCATCTTCTAAGCAATGGTTCAAAAATAACTGTAATATTGTAATGCTGTAAACGGCATAAGGGCCGTAACGAAATGGTTGGAAAAGTCATGATTATTTCTTAACTGCCCTAAAAGTGAGGAACCTATGAAAGTAGAACAGATAGCTATTTTTTTGGAAAACAGATCAGGCCGGCTGGCTGAAATAACCGGGATTCTGGCAGAAAAAGGCATAAACATCCGCGCCATGTCCCTGGCCGACACCTCGGATTTCGGTATTCTGCGACTGATTGTCAATGATACGGAAAACGCCCGCAAGGTGTTGAAAGAAAATGGCTTTACCGTCGGCACCACCAGTGTGGTGGTAGTCGAGGTGAAGGATAAACCGGGCGGTCTGGCCAATGTCCTGCAGATCATCAAAAAAGCCGATTTAAATATTGAGTATATGTATGCCTTTACGCAAAAAAGCGGCGAGACAGGACTTATTATCTTCCGCTTTGAAAAAATCGATGCCGCCATTGACGTGCTGGTCAAGGCCGGCATCAGACTGCTGTCCGGGGAAGAGGTTTATGCTATTTAAACAATAGCTTCACTATCAATTGACAAAGGAGATGAACATGAAGCGATTTTTTCTTTCGACCGTTACCCTTCTTGCTCTGTGGGCAATGGCAAGCTTTTTTGCCATGCCCACTGCTGTCCAGGCAAAGACGATCAAAGTTGGAGCTATTCTCGCTGAAAGCGGAGGAGCGTCGTTTCTCGGCGGCCCGGAGGCCAGAACCATCAAGATGCTGGCGGATAAGATTAATGCTGCAGGCGGCATAAATGGCGACACCATCGAACTGATCATCAAGGATTCCGGCGGCAATCCGGAAAAAGCCATCTCCTTCGCCAAACAGCTTATCGAAGAGGATAAGGTCCTGGCCATCCTCGGGCCGTCCACCAGCGGCGAGACCATGAACATCAAAAAGATCTGTGAGGATGGCAAAACCATTCTCCTCTCCTGCGCGGCTGCCGAGGTTATCGTCAATCCCGTCGGCAAATATGTCTTTAAAACCCCGCAGAAAGACAGCTATGCCGTCAAAAAAATCTATATGGAAATGAACAAGATGGGCATTTCCAAAATTGCCGTCCTAGCCGGCAACACCGGTTTCGGCAAGGCAGGCAAAGAACAGCTCGAGGCCCTTGCCCCTGAATTCGGCATCCAGATTCTGGCGGCCGAGGTCTATGACAAGGCTGCCACCGACCTCAGCGCCGTCATTGCCAAAATCAGCGCCAACAATGATATCCAGGCTGTGGTCAACTGGTCCATCGTCCCGGCCCAGGCCATTGTGGCCAAAAACATCCGCCAGGCCGGCTGGAATGTACCCATTTTCCAGAGCCATGGCTTTGGCAACATCAAGTATGTTGAGGCCGCAGGCGTTGCAGCTGAAGGGATTATCTTCCCCGCCGGCCGCCTGCTGGTTGCCGACACCCTGCCTGATGACAATCCCCAGAAAAAGGTTCTGACCCAGTACCGGGATGAGTATGAGGCAAAATTCCATGAACCTGCCAGCACCTTCGGCGGCCATGGCTATGATGCCATCATGATCCTTGTTGAAGCTATTAAAAACGCCGGCAGCACCGATCCGGAGAAAGTACGTGACGCCATTGAAAACCTGAAGGGTTTTGACGGCACCGGCGGCATCTTCAACTTCAGCCCCGAAGACCACAACGGACTTGATATTGATTCTTTTGCCATGCTGACCGTCAAAGACGGTAAGTTTGCTCTGTATAACAAGTAATTAAAATTTTACAACGAAGGGAAAGGGGAGTGCCTGAAAAACGGCAATCCCCTTTTTTCTACCTGCAAAGAAGGAGAGCTCTGCTTTTTCGGGTCTGATGCACCAATGACATCCCAACTTTTTATTCAATATCTCTTTGCCGGGATAACCTATGGCAGCATCTACGCAATTGTCGCCATCGGCTTTAATATCATTTACAACACCACCGGCATCATCAATTTTGCCCAGGGGGAGTTTGTCATGCTGGGTGGCATGATTGCCATTTCCCTGCATACCATACTGCCCCTGCCGCTGGCTATTGGACTTGCCGTGATCACCACCATGATCATCGGCGCCCTGATTGAAATAATCTTTATCCGCTGGCTGAAGAATCCCTCCGTGCTGCGCATGATCATCATCACCATCGGCCTCTCCATACTCATCCGGGAAGCCGCGCTGCACATCTGGGGTGAAGGGGTGCGCTCACTGCCCTATTTCAACGGCAACGAGATCTCCACCATCCGCATCATGGGAACAAACATATCACCCCAGGTGCTGTGGGTGATCGGAGTCTGTGCAGTCATTGTCGCGCTGCTCAGTCTTTTTTTCAAATTCACCTCCCTGGGACAGGAAATGCGGGCATGCGCCGCCAATAGACTGGCCGCCACCCTCTGCGGTATCAGCACGAAAAACATGGTGACCTTATCCTTCATGCTCAGCGCAGGCATCGGGGCGCTGGCCGGCTGTGTGGTCTCCCCCATCACCTATACCCAGTATGACGGCGGCACCCCCCTGGCCATCAAGGGATTCACCGTGGCGGTGCTGGGGGGCCTGGGTAACAGCATGGCAGCCGTCATCGCCGGCCTGCTGCTGGGTATTATCGAGTCGTTCAGTGTATCAGTTGTCCCACTGGCTTTCCAGGATGCCATTTCCATCGCCATCCTGCTCACTATCCTCTTTGTCCGCCCCCACGGACTTTTCGGCAGTAAAGAGGCGGCAGGATTAAAGGAATTCTGATGAAAGCCCGCAAATATTTCCCCATCTTCGTGCTGATGCTGGTCCTCGCCGGCATTCAGCAGCTCACCCAGCTGACTGGAACGGTCTACTATCTCACCCAGATGACCATGACCGCCTACTACGCCCTGCTCATAATCGGGCTCTGCCTGGTGATGGGTTATGCCGGCCAGCTTTCCCTCGGCCACGCAGGATTCTTTGCCATCGGCGGCTATACCTCCGCCGTGCTGACCACTTACGACCTGACGCCACTGCTGTCCAAGGGCAACAGTATCATCAGCTTTCTTGCCGCCTCCGGACTGCTGGTTTCCCGCGACAATCTTTACGGAGAGGCACTGCTCTCGGTGAACCCGTGGATTGCCTGTGTTGCCGCCATTATCGTCACCGTGGTGATCGCCTTTCTGATCGGCATCCCGGTGTTGAAACTCAAAGGACACTACCTGGCCATGGCCACCCTGGGTTTCGGCATCATCATCTTCCGGGTGGTGCTTGCCACTGAAATCTTCGGCGAAGCGGACGGCATATCCGATGTGCCCGGCTTTCCCCTGCTTCCCGGCGTCATTGTCAGCGGCGATTTCAGCAACCGGGTGCAGAACTATTACATCGCCTGTATTCTCTTGGTCATAGGCTTCGTTTTGCTGCAGAACCTTATCGATTCACGGGTCGGTAGGGCATTGCGGGCCATTCATGGGTCAGAAGAGGCAGCCAACGCCATGGGGGTTGATACCTCGCGCTACAAACTCTACACCTTTGTCTTAAGCGCTGTTTTTGCCGCGATTGCGGGTATTTTTCTTACTCACTACAACGGCGGCATCGGGCCTTCAGAGGCCGGCATCATGAAATCTGTCCGTTATGTGGCCATTGTCGCCATAGGCGGCATGGCAAACCTGTGGGGAGCATTGGTCATGGCCGCCCTGCTCAATTTCCTCTCCCTCAGAGGCATGTTCGGCTCCTATGATGATGCGGTTTTCGGCACCATTCTCATCATCATCATGCTTTTTGCCCCCCATGGCCTGTTGCGCCTGCAGTTCTGGCACTTTTTCAAAAAATCTTCGGGCAACACCTGAACCGGATGCAAGGTCATTTACCATGACACTTTTAGATATTAAAAATGTCAATAAACATTTCGGCGGTCTGCAGGCCGTAAGCCAGGTTAGCTTTGGCGTGCAGAAGGGAATGATTAAATCCCTCATCGGTCCAAACGGCGCCGGCAAAACCACTCTTTTTAATCTGATTTCCGGTAACCTGCCGCTCACTTCCGGCCAAATTTTTTTTGCCGGCAGACCGATCCATGGTCTGGCACCGTACCAGATCGCCCGCCGCGGCATATCTCGTACCTTCCAGAATATTAAGCTTTTCCCAGGCATGACCGCCCTGGAAAATGTCATGATCGGCCGCCATACCCGCAGCCGGGCTGGATTTATCAGCGGGATGTTTCATTTTCCCACCGCCCGCAAAGAGGAAGATACCATCAGAGAGAAATCCTTTGAGCTGCTGCAACTTCTCGAAATCAGCCAATATGCCGATGTAGAGGCCGCAAGCCTCGCCTTTGGCCAGCAGCGTGCCGTGGAATTTGCCAGGGCCCTTGCCTCCGAACCGTCCATTCTCCTGCTTGATGAGCCGGCTGCCGGGTTAAATATTTATGAGACAGCGGAAATCGCCCGCCTGATCACGAAAATCCAATCCCAGGGTATAACGGTTCTCCTTGTTGAACATGACATGTCGCTGGTCATGGATATTTCTGACGAGATTGTGGTACTGAGCTTCGGTCAGAAAATAGCCGAGGATATCCCCAGCGCTATCCAACAGAACAAGGAAGTTATACATATTTATCTGGGGGATGCGGATGCTTAAAATAAAAAATCTTGAGGCGGGCTATGGGAAACTACGGGTGCTTAAACGTATCTCCATGCATGTTGACACCGGCGAAATCGTCACCATTATCGGGGCAAACGGCGCTGGTAAGACCACCCTGCTCTACACCATAGCAGGGATCATCAAAGCCTCTGCCGGTGACATTCAGCTGCTGGGTAATCCCATCAACCAGACAAAACCGGAAAAAATTGTCGCTGCAGGCTGCTCGCTCGTGCCGGAGGGACGCCAGGTTTTCTCCACCCTTACCGTGCGCCAGAATCTTATTCTGGGTGGGTATGTTCAGTATAAGAAAAACAAGGTAAATACCGATGCGGAGCTGCAGCATATCTATGATATCTTCCCGGTTATGCAACAGCGCGAAAACCAACTGGCCGGCACCCTTTCCGGCGGGGAGCAGCAGATGCTCGCCATGGGCCGGGCCCTGATGGCCAAGCCTAAACTTATTATGCTTGATGAACCGTCAACCGGCCTGGCTCCTCTCATTGTCAAAAATATTTTTGAGATTATTGGCAAGCTGCGTAACGCCGGCAACACCGTGCTGCTTATCGAGCAGAATGCCAAGGCGGCCCTGGCCATCGCCGATCGCGGCTATGTTCTGGAAACAGGTAAATTTATTCTGCAGGGTCCATCGGAAGACCTTCTTGTTAACAGAGACGTGCAGCGCGCCTATCTTGGCCGTGAGGTTGCGGTTTAGAGCGCTGAACGGGATTTCACCCCATTATCCGGGTTATTTTTATATGGAGGCTGAACATGTACTGGGATAAAGCAAAAGAATGCATGCCAAGGGCGGACCTGGAACAACTCCAACTGGAGAGATTGCAGTCCACCCTTTATCGCGTTGCCACCCATGTCCCCTTTTATCGAAAACAATTCAAGGAACTGGCTATTGACCCGGATGGCTTCCGTTCCCTGGAAGAGCTGCGCAAATTGCCCTTTACAACCAAAGATGACCTGCGCAATAACTACCCCTACGGTCTTTTTGCCGTACCGCTGCGTGACGTGGTCCGGCTGCATGCCTCCTCCGGTACTACTGGTATGGCAACAGTGGTGGGCTATACCAGAAACGACCTGAAAAACTGGTCGGATATGGTGGCTAGAATTTTGACGGCCACCGGGGTTGATGCTGATGACGTGGTGCAGATTGCCTTTGGATACGGCTTGTTTACCGGTGGCTTTGGCCTTCATTATGGCGCTGAACGGGTCGGCGCCTCGGTTATCCCCATTTCCAGCGGCAATACCAAACGTCAGATCCAAATACTGCAGGATTTTAAAACAACCACCCTTGTCTGCACGCCGAGCTATGCCCTGCTGCTTGCCGATACCATGAACGCCATGGATATCAACATCAATTCCCTGCAGCTGAAATACGGCCTCTTCGGCGGAGAGCCCTGGTCTGAAGAGATGCGGAGGGAAATAAAAAATAAGCTCGGAATCATAGCCACGGACAACTACGGGCTAAGCGAGGTAATGGGTCCTGGCGTGGCCGGCGAATGCAGTTACTGCGATGGCTTACATATCAATGAGGATCATTTTATTGTAGAGGTCATTAACCCGGAGACCCTTGCACCGGTTGCTCCAGGGGAGTTGGGCGAGCTGGTTTTTACAACAATCACCAAAGAGGCCTTTCCCGTCATTCGCTATCGAACGCGGGACCTTGCCAGGCTTATGCCTGAGCCTTGTCCATGCGGTCGAACCTTTCACCGTATGACCAGAGTGATCGGTCGCACCGATGATATGCTCATCATTAAAGGGGTCAACGTTTATCCCATGCAGATTGAATCAATTCTCTTTGATATCGAAGGGACAGAGCCCCATTATCAGATCATTGTCGAACGCGAGGGCCGGCTTGATAAAGTGACGGTGCTGGTGGAGGTTGTTGAATCGATCTTTTTTGACCAGATGAAAAAACAGAGGCAGCTCGTAGAGCATATCAAAAAACGATTGGCGACAGAACTCGGTATCGGTGTTGATGTGAAGCTTGTTGAGGAAAAAACCCTTGAAAGATTTGAAGGGAAAGCAAAACGAGTAATAGATAAACGAAAGTTGTAATAAAAAAACCCACCTGATGAGGTGGGTTTTTTTTTATTTTATATCAAAGAAGATGGTCTCGTAAAAAGTCAAAATTTCAAAAAATGATGACACTAACTCAATGAGTTACGACGCAAAAAAAACGTTTTTGGGACTTTTTACGAGTTCATCAAAGAAGGTTTAGATCTTTTTCACATTGGCAGCAGCCGGACCTTTCTGCCCGTCGACAATGTCAAATTCGACCCGCTGCCCCTCGTTTAATGTCTTAAATCCTTCCTCTTTAATAGCTGAGAAATGTACAAAAACATCATCACCATCTTCCCGCTCAATGAAGCCGAAACCTTTTGATTCATTGAACCACTTCACTTTGCCCTGTACCATTACTGCTCCTTCATTCCTATGAGGAATCATTTAAAAAAAATTACCGTTTACAGATTTCTCATAGCCAAACAGTTTAACTATCCTTTTTTAGTTAGGATACGACCAACAACTCTGACTAAAAAAAACTGTACCATCAACGTATATATCAAATAACAAAAGAATTCACGCAAGGCAATATTTTCTTTGCATTACCCAAAAAAAACAACAGCTGTTAAACTTCGTAAAGAATACAGACTGTTGCAAAAAAGCTCATCATAATAAGCTGCATCAATAATCGAGTAGGGTGAGGTGAGGTAAATCACTCTCACCTCATCCCTCTCACAAAACCGTATGTACGGGCCTCGTATACGGCTCCTGTTTATTTTCCTTCATCTTACCGAGACAGAAATCCCGGTAGCAACTTCGCTAAGGGACTCGGAAAATGTTAATTTACCTGGATCGCGCCCGGATTTGGGTAAGATTTGGTTGCACCGATTGAGCAAAACCGCAGGCGTAGCAGTGCTCCGGCGAGGATTTTGCGATTGAGGCGCAGCCAAAGATGGCCTG
>JAHILF010000117.1 GCA_018897105.1 Pseudomonadota bacterium | reverse complement strand
TCAGGCCATCTTTGGCCGTGCCTCAATCGCAAAATCCTCGCCGGAGCACTGCTACGCCTGCGGTTTTGCTCAATCGGCGCAACCAAATCTGACCCAAATCCGGGCGCGATCCAGGTAAATTAACATTTTCCGAGTCCCTTACAACTTTGCTGCTTATCTGCTGGCGGATCAAAACGGTAATTCGGTGCAGGTGGCCAAATATGCTGGAACCGATCGGGTGGATCTGGTGGAAAGCAAGGATTACGGCTTCTGCTGTCTCGTCAAGACCTGCAAGCAGGTGCTGGACAGGCTTGAAGGCATTGAAAATCGAACCATCACCAAAATAACGCCGAGAGAACGGATAAACCGCAACCTCTGGAACCGGGTCGCCCTACGCGAGGCAGTCATCAATACCATTATCCACAACGATTACACCACCGAACTGGTACCCAATTCGAAATATTCGCCGACCGTCTGGAAATGACCTCTGCGGGTTATATTCACCCTGGGGAAGAACGGGAGGACTTCTTTGCCGGGTATTCCAGCCCCCGCAACAAGACGTTGATGAGGGTGTTCAAGGATCTGGACATGGTGGAGTACCTCGGTTCCGGCATGCCCCGGATTCTCAAGGCTTATTCCCGTGACGCATACATCTTTTCGTCTCGATTCATCCGGACGGTTTTTCCCAAGGATCAGGAGGCCCTGGCGATGGAGAAAGAAGAGATCGCCGAGGGTGGTGCAATAGGTAGTGTAATAGGTGGTGCAATCGAGCTGACGAACCGGCAAAGAGAGATACTTGAACTCATTAAAAGCGACAGCAAAATCAGTTATAGGGCTATCGCAAGTACGCTGGGGATCAATGAATCGGCGGTACAAAAACAATTGGACACTCTAAAAGGAAAAGGGGTGCTTAAACGAGTGGGTGGCACGCGGGGGCATTGGGAGGTGCTGGAATGATGATGAATGAGGAATCCAACGTATGTGGGTGATTGACACAGGCATAGGTTGAACGAACGCCGCTGTTGAGACTCAACAGCGGCGATAAGCTCGTCCGCGTCAGCGGGCGAGCTTATCAGCAGGATGGACCGGCAGCGCCGCAGTAAAATATTTGAACCACGGAAAGCACGGAAGGACACGGAAACGGTTCTTGATTTCGGCAAAAAACATTCCGTGCATTCCGTGGTTAAGGGAAAAACATGTTGATTTTCAAGGATGAAACTTTTGCGATACGCGGCGCTGTGTTCGAAGTTTATAAAGAAATGGGGTGTGGTTTTCTTGAGGCAGTATATCAGGAATGCCTGGAAAAAGAATTTACGAGAAAGGGAATCCCCTTTGTCGCTCAACAGGAGTTGGCTCTTATTTATAAGGGTGAACAGCTCACCCAGATTTATAAGCCCGATTTTGTGTGCTACGACAAAATCATCGTTGAATTGAAGGCCGTGAAAGATATTGCCGCTGAACACAAAGCACAGATTCTGAATTACTTGAAAGCAGCAAACATGAAACTGGGATTGCTCGTCAATTTCGGTAGTTCCCCAAAGGCCCAGATAGATCGGATAGTATTATGAACCACGGAAAGCACGAAAAGACACGGAAACGGCTCTTGATCCCTGCAAAAAAAAACATTCTGTGTTTTCCGTGTATTCCGTGGATAAGCTCGCCCGCTGACGCGGACGAGCTTATCGCCGCTGTTGAGGCTCAACAGCGGCGTTAAGAATGAAAATCCAGTTCGAGATAGATGACCGGATTCACTGGTTCTGCCCCGAATGCACCCTGAAGGGCATAAACGCGGACGAAGGCATGATCGACGGCTGGCAAGGATTGATCTGGGATATGTCTGACGGGACCATTCACTGAATGTCTTGAAATGGTGAAACAAGATGTCCTTGGCAGACTTTTTGAACTGTTGACACTGAAGTATCTTCCAGCTTGACAGTGTTGACCATTAACTGCTAATTACAGGCAGGGAGCATTTTCTCACCATCCTCTCAGATTGTTGCCGAGAGCTCTCCTATACTCAAGCTTAACCAGTAGGTCCCACATGCCTGTTGACAAAGAAAGTATTTTGACCATCGATGACCTCGCTGAATACCTGAAAATCTCTAAGTCATCGTTATACAAATTGGCTCAGGCCGGCAAGTTGCCGGGTCAGAAGATTGGGCGTCACTGGCGATTTCACAAGGATGCCGTCGATCAGTGGCTGAAAGAAAGTGCTCTCGATAAAAGAAGGCTCAATAAATAGGGAAATAAAATAGGTTAAATGGACAGGGACCACAGACACGGACACCGCGGCAGGCTTCGAGAAAGGTTCAATAAGGCCGGGCGGCAATCCTTGGCGGATTATGAAATGCTTGAGTTGTTGCTCACATACCCTATACCGCGCAGGGATACCAAAAAACTGTCTAAGGAACTGATCAATCACTTTGGTTCGTTTGCCGCTGTTTTGGATCAACCCCGGAAACGGCTTCTGGAAATAAAAGGAATTGGCCCGGAAACAGCAACATTCCTGCTCGCTATTCGCGCCTCGATGGTCAGATACTTTGAGCAGCACGCAGAGCTCTCGGATACTATCTCCACACCGGAGGATATAGCCAAGTTCGTAAAGCTTCATATTGGTGCAAACCAGCGGGAATGTCTCCTGCTGCTTTGTTTGAATGATGCCAATAAACTTATGCATCATGAAATAGTTATAGAAGGCACCGTTGACCGGGCTCCATTCTACCCAAGGGAAATCATGAAATCCGCTCTGGACCATAATGCCACAAAAATTATCATGGTCCATAATCATCCAAGCGGAGAACCTGCACCGTCGGAAAACGATCATCGCATCACCGCCCAACTTGAAAAAATAGCCGCGGAATTTTCTATCAAGCTCCTTGATCATCTGATCGCCACCCCCAGGCAGGTCTTCTGTCTCAAAACCGGGAGGCTGTTATGAATTTCAGCTTTCTTGCCGGAAAATGGCCGTTGCTTGCAGAGATGGGAGATTTAGCGGAGAAAAATCTCTATCATGACCCGAACACTTCACTTATCAAGCTGCGGATGTTTGGCGAGACCATTGCCAAGTATCTTCTTGCCTATGAGAATATCAAGGACCCGGAAGACGGGAAACCGATTTCAAGGCTCAATATTCTCGCATCGAAAGGTGTTATTCCTGATCGACTACTTCCGCTTTTCCATTCCATAAGGAAGAACGGCAACAGGGCGACACATGAAGCCTTCAGCTCAGTGGAAGCAGCCACCAATCATCTGCAATTTGCCCATCGTGTTGCTTGCTGGTTTCGTCAAACCTATGGTGAGGGTTCATTCACTGCCCCCCCATTTGTTCCACTCCCCCAAAAACTCAGTGATGTAGAAGAACTCAGAGCGTCAAACGAAGCATTACAGTCCCGCTCAGTCCAACTCGAAGCCAGTCTTTTTGCCCTTCAGGCCACCCTTGCCAATATCCAGGCCCAGGAAGTCCCCAAAGAGACCAAGAATGCCAGGCGGAAGGCATCCAAAACTTTTACCAACAAGATGAAACTTTCCGAGGCTGAAACCCGCCAGCTTATTGACGAGCAATTGAATGCGGTCGGCTGGCGGGCAGACACTCAAAGCCTCAGATACTCAAAAGGGACCCGACCTGAAAAAGGTCTTAATATCGCTATTGCGGAATGGCCCACCAGCTCAGGCCCTGCGGATTATGCCCTTTTTATCGGCATGAATCTCGTCGGAGCCATTGAGGCAAAGAAAAAAGATAAGGATGTGGTTGCCGATCTTATTCAGGCCAAGAGATATGCCAGGGATCTTGAGATAAAAGAGGGGGAAGAGTTTGTCGGCGGTCCCTGGAATGACTATATGGTGCCCTTTTTATTTGCCACCAATGGCCGCCCTTACCTCAAACAATTGGAACAGAAATCCGGGATCTGGTTTCTTGACGGTCGCGAATCAACGAATCACCCCAGACCGCTCCAGGCCTGGTATACGCCGCAAGGCCTCCTTGACCTGTTTAAGCAGGATGCCCGAGCCGCGAAAGATAATCTCAAGAAAGAGCCCTTTGATTATCTCGACCTTCGCGACTATCAGGTAAAGGCGATCCAGAAGGTTGAGGAATCTCTTGCCGTTGGTAAAAGAGCCGTCCTGTTGGCAATGGCCACCGGCACCGGCAAAACAAGAGTAGCTATCGGGCTGGTGTATCGGTTTATCAAAAGCGGCACTTTCAAGCGTATTTTGTTTTTGGTTGATCGCAATTCACTTGGTGAACAGGCAGGGGATAAATTCAAAGAGACCCGGCTGGAAGATCTCCAGACTTTTGATCAAATTTTTGACATGAAAGAGGTTAAGGAAACAGCCCCGGAAGAAACCACCAAATTACATATCAGCACGGTACAGGGAGTCGTCCATCGTATTCTGTATAATGCCAATGACGAGAATGTGCCCACTGTGGACCAGTACGATTGCATTGTGGTTGACGAAGCCCATCGAGGCTATACCCTGGATAAAGAGCTTGGCGAAGTAGAACTGCTCTACCGGGACGAACAGGACTACCTCTCCAAGTATCGGAAGGTGCTGGACTATTTTGATGCCGTGAAGATCGGCCTCACCGCAACCCCTGCGCCCCATACGGCTGATATCTTCGGCAAGCCGGTCTATACCTACAGCTACCGGGAAGCTGTCATCGACGGCTGGCTGATCGATCACGAACCGCCCCATCAGTTTGAAACCAAACTCAAGAAAAAGGGCATTACCTGGAAGAAAGGGGATACCATCCCGGTTTACGACCCGGCAACGAATCAGGTAACCAACCTTGAGAATATCCCGGATAACGTGACCCTGGAAGTTGACCACTTCAACAAATCGGTGATCACCGAGAAATTTAATCGCACGATCATAAAAGAGCTCGTTCTGGAACTTGACCCGGATGGAGAAGAAAAAACGCTCATCTTTGCCGCCACCGACGACCATGCCGATCTGGTGGTAACCATCCTGAAGGAAGAGTATAAACAATATCTCGGCAAGGTGGATGACGATGCCATTGAGAAAATAACCGGTTCCATTGACAAACCCCTGGAAATGATCCGCAAATATAAGAACGAAAAATATCCGACCATCGCCGTTACCGTGGATCTGCTCACCACCGGGGTGGATGTTCCGGAGATATGCAGTCTGGTGTTTATCCGGCGGGTCCGTTCTCGAATTCTCTATGAACAGATGCTTGGCCGGGCCACCCGCAGGTGTGACCGGATCAACAAGGAGCATTTCAATATCTTTGATGCAGTGGGCCTGTATGAGGCTTTGGAGCCGATAACCAACATGAAGGCCGTGGCCCCTGGACCTAAAGTGACCTTTCAGATGCTGGTCGACGAGTTGTTCGATATGGACTCCGAGGCCCATCAGAAACTGCACCTTGAACAGTTGATCGCCAAGCTGCAAAGGAAATCTCATGGTATGAGCAAGGAGGAAAGGGAGGCATTCGAGACCCTTTCCGAAGGGCTTACTGTCAAGCAGTTGATCGATACCCTGAAAGGTAAGGATGTAGCTGAAATAAAAAAGATCCTTCACGGCAAACAGAACCTTCTTTCTTTTTTGGATGAAAACCGTTATCAACCCCGCAAGCAGCTTATCTCCCACCATGAGGATGAGCTGACTTCCCACACCCGAGGCTATGGCAGGGGAGAGAAGCCCGAGGATTATCTCAATGAATTCAAATCGTTTATCCTTGGCAATATGAACAAAATCCCGGCCCTGGCGATCATCTGTCAGCGCCCTCGTGAACTGACCCGGCAAGACTTGCGCAAACTCAAACTGGCGCTTGATGAGCACGGCTACTCGGAGCCAAAACTGCGAACCGCCTGGCGGGAATGGACCAACGAGGATATTGCCGCTGATATCATCTCTTTTATCCGCCGGCAGGCCCTTGGTGATCCGCTGGTCAGCCATGCGGAGAGAATCCGGGTCGCCATGCAGAAGGTTTACAACCTGAAACCGTGGCCCAAGATGCAGAAAATGTGGCTTGAGCGTATCGAAAAACAACTCGTAGCAGAAACGATCATTGATCGTGATGATTTTGACCACGGCGCCTTTAAGGCCCATGGCGGCTTCAGCCGGATCAACAAAATATTCCAGGGCAATCTCCCCGATATTCTGGCAGAGATAAATAACGCCCTCTACCCCGAGGAGAAGAAATACGCGTGAAAACCCAGGAAATTGTTCAAAAACTCTGGAGTCTCTGTGATGTTCTGCGGGACGACGGCATTACCTATCATCAGTATGTTACCGAGCTGACCTATATCCTCTTTCTTAAAATGGCCAAGGAAACCGGGGCCCAGGAAAAGATACCGGCTGGATATCGCTGGGATGACCTGCTGCAAAAAAAAGGCGTGGAACTCAGTCGATTCTATCGCGATCTTTTGCGACATCTCGGTGAAGAAGGGAAAAACAGGGTTAAGGAGATTTACACCAAGGCCACCACCAATATCGACGAACCCAAGAACCTGGAAAAGATCATCAGAAACATCGACGCCTTGGACTGGTATAGCGCCAAGACTGAAGGACTTGGCGACCTTTATGAAGGCTTGTTGCAGAAAAATGCCAATGAGAAAAAATCAGGCGCCGGGCAGTATTTCACGCCGCGCCCGCTGATCTATACCATGGTGGAACTGGTAAAACCGCAACCGGGCGAAAAATGTGGGGACCCGGCCTGCGGCACCTTTGGCTTCATGATTGCCGCTGACCGCTATTGCAAGGAAAAAACCGGCGAGCTTTTCGACCTCAAGGCAAGCCAACAAGAGTTTCAGAAAAAGAAAGCCTTCACCGGCATCGAACTTGTTCAGGAAGCCCACCGCCTGGCCTTGATGAATGCCATGCTCCACGACATCGAAGGAAATATCGACCTGGCCGATACCCTCTCCAACAAGGGCAAGGCCTTTAATGATTACGATGTCATTCTCACCAATCCACCATTCGGCACCAAAAAAGGCGGAGAACGGCCAACCCGCGATGACCTCACCTTTCCCTCGTCCAATAAGCAGCTCAATTTCCTGCAGGTTATTTACCGCTCCCTTAAAAAGGACGGTAAGGCGCGGGCGGCCGTGGTGCTGCCGGATAATGTCCTGTTTCAGGATGGTGACGGTCAGAAGGTCCGGGCTGATCTGATGGATAAATGCGATCTCCATACCATCCTGCGCCTTCCCACCGGTATCTTTTATGCCCAGGGCGTCAAGACCAATGTCCTTTTCTTTACCAGATGCAAGACGGAGAAGGGCAACACCAAGAAGGTTTGGATCTATGACATGCGGACCAATATGCCGTCTTTCGGCGTCCGCACTCCGTTTACGGAAAAGTATTTCAAGGATTTTATCAAAGCCTTCGGAGATGATCCTTACGGTAAGAGTCCGAGGAAAGATCAGGGCGAAGAAGGACGGTTCCGCTGTTTTACCAGGGAAGAGATCAGGAAGCGAAACGAGAATCTCGATATCTCCTGGCTGCATGATGACAGTAATGGCCGGGCCGAAGATCTTCCCGAGCCGGAGGTGATTGCTGCTGAGATTATGGGGAATTTGAAGGTGGCAATGGGGGAAATGGAAGGACTTGTTGATTTGCTAGAAGAGAGGTCTTCAAGTTGAGCAACTACAATGATTTTATGACATCATTGCCTCAGGGATGGGCAGAGACGATTTTTGCCGAGTTATTTGACTTCCAAGGTGGTTCTCAACCGCCAAAGTCAGAATTTGTCTCTGAGCCAAAACCTGGCTATATAAGGCTTCTGCAAATACGTGATTTCACGAGTGATGATTTTGCCGTGTATATACCTGACTCCAATCGTTGGCCCAAATGCACTCGGGAAGATATTATGATTGGGAGATACGGTGCCAGTGTAGGGAAAATATTATCTGGCAAAGAAGGTGCCTATAACGTCGCGTTGGTGAAACTGTTGTTTTTAAGAAAATATTTGAACCCTGGTTGGGTTAAATTTTTTCTGTTCTCAGAACACTTCCAAAAGCCCTTGACTCTTTTTTCTCGTTCTGCACAGAACGGCTTTAACAAGACAGAGTTGGCACCTATTCCAGTATGGTTGCCTCCATTACCCGAACAAAATCGCATCGCTGAAAAAATAGAAGACCTCCAATTTCGAAGCAGCAAGGCCCGAAAGGCCCTGGAAACAATCCCTCCCTTGCTGGAAAAATTCCGGCAATCTGGTTTGTCTTCTGCCTTCAGGGGTGATTTGACCGCTGACTGGCGCGCTCAAAATCCGGATATTGAACCTGCCGAAAAATTACTGGAACGTATCCGCAAAGAACGTCGTAAGCGCTGGGAAGAAAACGAGTTGGCCAAAATGAAGGCCAAGGGCCAAACTCCAAAAGATGATAGCTGGAAGAAGAAATACAAAGAACCTGAACCGGTTGACACCACAGACCTTCCGGAGTTGCCTGAGGGGTGGTGCTGGGCTTCTTTAGAAGAGCTTTCTTGGAACTCAAGTTACGGCACTTCAACGAAGTGTGATTATGATGCAACAGGTGTCCCTGTCCTTCGAATCCCTAATATCGAAGCAGGGTTGGTCAATCAAAATGATCTTAAATATTCACTAGCAGACCTTTCCCTTCAAGATGAAGATTATCTAGCACCCTGTGATTTTCTCATCATAAGGACAAATGGAAGTCGAAACCTAATAGGCCGGGGGGCATTAATTACAGATTCATTTTCAGAGCTTACCTTCTTTGCCTCATACCTTATCAGATTTCGATTCGTCAATGACTTCAACCTATGCCAATGGCTATCTTTTGTATGGCATAGCCCTGTTGTCAGAAATAGAATTGAAAATCTTGCTTCGACTTCTGCCGGTCAATACAACATTAATATGACCAAATTGAATTCCATTGTTTTCCCAATTCCGCCAAAAGAAGAAATTAGAAAAATAAATTTTCTTTTGGAAAACGCACTCGAGAAAGAGGTGAGTCTGTCGACTCTTTCAAAGAGCCTCTCGGAAGGGATCAACAAACTTAATCAATCCATCCTCGCCAAAGCCTTCCGAGGCGAACTCGTCCCCCAAGACCCGAATGACGAACCAGCCTCCCACCTCCTGGAACGAATAAAACAGGAGAAGGCATCTCTTGAAGCAGGGAAGAAACAGAAAGGAAAAGTGGGTCGAAAAAAGCTAATCCGAAAAAAAGAGGCAACCGCAATGGCAAAGAAAAAAGAACGTCGTTCTCTGGTTGAAGTTTTACAACCACATGCGGCCGGCTTATCTCCTGAAGAGCTTTTTCAAGAGAAAGGGATAACTTACCATGGAGGCTCTGGTAAATGAGTCCTGCCCTGAAACAGATCATCTTGGTCTCTTCCACGGTCTACGGCATCGAGGAACTGCTCGAACGGATATACACCCTGCTGACCGCCTTTGGCTATGAGGTCTGGATGTCGCACAAGGGCACCATGCCGGTGTTTTCCGATCAATGACCAAAACCACCCGAGAGAATTCAAAGTTATGGCCCTGAAACGATGAAATCACATAATCAGAAGAAAATCATCATCATTGCCGGGCCGAACGGGGCCGGAAAAACCACCTTCGCGGAAGAATTCCTGCCCAAGGAGGCCAACTGCCCGATTTTTGTCAACGCTGACCTGATCGCTGCCGGGCTCGCTCCTTTTGATCCCGAACGGGCTGCCTTCAAGGCCGGGCGGCTGATGCTGGAAGAAATTTTTCAGCACTCCAGGCGGGGCGAAAGCTTCGCCTTTGAGACCACCTTGAGTGGACGAGGGTATGCCAGACTCATCCCCGGCTGGCGGCAAGACGGTTACATCGTCAAGCTCTTTTTTTTGCGGCTTGCCTCACCTGAGTTGGCCCTTGCCCGTGTCCGCCAGCGGGTGCTGGAGGGCGGGCATAATGTGCCTGAGCCGACTATCCGGAGACGGTTTGCGGCCGGACTGCGAAATTTTGATACCATGTATAAACTGATTGTCAGTGAATGGGCGCTGTATGATAATTCCGGCAGCGCCCCGCAACTCATCGAAGAAGGAGTGAACTTATGAGCGCCAAAGTCAGTGACCCGAAACAGAAAGCCAGAAAACGCGACCCGGACTTTATCAAGGCCGAAATTGCCATGCAGCGCGCCGCGCAAAAGGCCCGCGAAAAGGCCAGGCTCGTTGGTTCCGGTGTAGCGATTCTTAAGGAAGGTAAGATTGTTGAAGAACAGAACAACCCTTGAGCCATCTCACCGACCCAGTCGGTCGTCTTTTGCAAGCACTGGTAAAAGATCGGTGAAGATGGGGTCAGTGGCTCTATGAAGCGAAAAAACGTTATAACCTGACTATACTGAACTATACCGTAACCTCGAATCATTGCCATTTGCTTGTTTTTGATGATGGCAAGGGGCGAGATGTAATACCTGATTCCATCAAGTTGGTTGCCGGCCGGACGGGGCAGGACGAAAAAAAAGGAAAGGCGCTTTCTGGAAAGACCGTTATCATGCAACTGCAGTGGAATCCGAACATCATCTACTGCGGTGCTTGGTATATATCGATTTAAATATGGTGCATGCCGGAGACAAATACCGGGACGGATTTATTTTTTATTAAACTGATGGCGTAGAGCCGCGTCAGCAGGTTAACAAAACAGGATGAATATCAAAGACTAACATCACAATTTCCATCGAAAACAAAACCTAAAATGAATACTTCCGAATCTCAAATTCTGGAGTTGATCCGCAAGGGCGAAGGACTCGATCTTGAATTCAAAGCCTGCCGGAACCAGCTCAACCGGGATATCTACGCAACCATCTGGGCAAGTCACAGGGCAAGTCACAGGGCGAGTCACAGGGCAAGTCCTCAACCTGCTCAAGGTTGCTCTGGGGGAGCGGAGCCGAAAGGAATTGATGGAAGCCATGGGGCTTACTGGCAGAGACAATTTTGAAAAGCTCTATCTTCGTCCCGCGCTGGATGCCGAACTGATAGAAATGACTATTCCAGACAAACCAAACAGTCGCCTGCAGAAATACCGCTTGACGGAAAAAGGGAAACAACCCCTGGAGCAGAAATCATGAGCGCGTTTGAACGACTTCAAGGGTTGAGCTGCCCCGGCTGCTGCAGAATATGAATCTGGCCACCGATTCAGGGGTGCTGAATTTGGCCGGGGTGCTCATGTTTGCCGAGCGACCGGAGTGGATCAAGCCGCAGTTTGTGGTGAAGGCAATCCGCTATCCCGGCAACAAGATCCATGTCAGCGACTATGTGGACACGGAAATGGTTTGCCGCGGCGAAATCGGCCGGGTTATACCGTGAGGCCATCGAAGTGGCCAACCGGACACCATGCGACCCAAAAACGCTCACCAGAGCGGCACGGGATATGCGAAACAAGGAACCCCTCTTTGCCCTCGAAGCGGGAATAACGGCACTGCGCTGGCTGATTGCCGGCTATGGGTACGAGATCACAGGTCTGGATGTGCGTGAAGCATATAATTTTACCATGGAAGCCGCGGCGAACGCCGGATGCAAAGAGGAAACCCTGGAACGCATTCGAAACATGGTAGCGGCAGATAAATCGGGAGACCGTTTTGTCAGCTGGATTCTCGGTCCTGAACTTAACATATTGAAACGATGAGTAAATCGAATACATACATTGAAGAAACCCGGAACGGATTAGGCAAGGACAGCACCCGCCAGTTCAAGAGCGATATTCGCCATGCGGAATCTCTGGCCTCGGAGATGGCGGCCTTGGCCAATGTTGAGGGTGGAACGCTGATTTATCGGCGTGGCCGATGACGGTTTCATTCCAGGACTTTCCAGCAGGGATGTGAGCCGGATCAACCTGCTTATCAGCAATGGATGAAGCGTGTAAAGAAAAATAAGGACGGATCTATTTTTTGATGTATCGCCATGGCTGCTTTTTTCAGTGCGGATGCAAGTATGTACCGAGAAATGCGCCTTCAGTATTTATCGACAGAAAAGGAAGACAGAGAAGAGGAATGACGACCTATAATGTTTATTGTGATGAATCCTGCCACCTGGAACAGGACCATATTCCGGTCATGGTGCTTGGGGCTGTCTGGTGTCCTCAAAATATCAGCAAACGCATAGGGCGCGATATTCGGGCCATCAAGCAAAAACATGGCTTGAAACCATATTTCGAGATCAAATGGACCAGGGTGTCTGTCGCGAAGCTGGATTTTTATCTGGAGCTTGTTGATTATTTTTTTGACAATGAAGACCTGCACTTTCGTGCTCTTGTGGTGCCGGATAAATCAAAACTTGATCATGAAGTGTTTGGGCAGGATCACAATATTTTTTACTACAAAATGTTTTTCTATGTGCTGCGAAACATACTGGCGAATGACAATCATTACAGGGTTTACCTCGACATCAAGGATACATTGGGACGAGAAAAACTTGATGCATTGTCCGATATTCTTCATAACGCTCATTATGATTTTGATCGTAAACTCGTTGAACATGTGCAGCATATCCGGTCCCATGAGGTCGAACAGCTTCAGCTTACTGATTTATTTATCGGTGCTATCGGCTATGTAAACCGCAAGTTGTCGAGCAGTGTGGCAAAGCTGGCTCTCATCAAGCATATTCGGCAAAGGTCTCATAAATCGCTTTTAAGAAGCACCTTGCCTTTAGAACAGAAGTTTAATGTTTTTATATGGGAACCGAGGGAAGGATGATGGAATTGCCTCCTTTGGAGCTCTTCTCCGGCAACTGGGAAGAATATATTGACCATGTTTATGAAGTTTATTGCGGACTGATCTTAAACAGAGGTCTTCGTTTTCGTGGGCTGGCTGTCAAACCAAGGTTCACGCCTGAATCAAAAGGAAAGATTTATGGCTTTTGGCATGTAACTTCCGAAGGGGGGATAGAAGACGACAGAACTCCGGACCTGAGGCGTTGTGAACGTATCCGCTGGATAAGCTGGATGATCGAAAATGTGGATAATTATGACGATATAATCTGGTGGAATGAAAAGCCAAAGGCGAATAGTCGTGAAGTTGTCTTGTGGCTGGAAGCTGAACAGTTTGTAGTAGTTCTGGCTTGGCGTAGTCAAGGCTACTGGCTACTGAAAACAGCATATCTGGCCACGAAACCCCATAAAATAAATTCACTCAGGGGGAAAAAAGAAAGATATTGGAAGGCCAGAAAAAGCTAAACCCGAGACATGTTGCCATGTATCGGGTTCGATCGCTCCTTCTACATCTTGGTAGATGAGACTATTAATATACTAAGAGTATTTTTGATTAATGGCAAGACAAAAATCAAAAGCCAAGGGTTGCTCGGACGGCAGACCCATCTCCTTCGGCTCTTACACCAACCGGATGGCATTCTTATATTTCGAGAGAAAATTTCATGATTGCCAGGTTATGTAAAGATATCAACAAACTGTTTTTGGCGGGCGCGAAAGAAAGGGAAAGGGAAACGATAAGGCTTACGACCTTTCGCGTTATTTTGTATTAAATCGCGCCACACTGGAATCGAGTAAACCGGTTTTGGACCTGGAACGAAACCTGATTGCCGAAAAGGGGCCCAATAAAAGTTTTCTTGAGCAGCAGGTTTTTGCGGCCCTTCGGGAAATCGCGGATTACTGTGTTGATCATGTTTCCCCGGGAAAACGCTTGCCATTGACTCCGGCAGTGCTTGCTGCATCGGCCGGCGGCCAGGAAAAGTCGCGGCATGCACTGGCGCTGGAGCTGGTGGGTTTCGCCAAGGAGATGTGCCAACTGAAAAGCCCGCGGGACCCCTTTAATAATAAGCGCAAGAGCCTGGCCCTGGATATCATCGGCAGGCTTGATGCCGACTATGATATGCTGGAGCTCATGGAGTTGTGCATCAGCGCCCTGCAAAGCAATAAAAAGGCCCTCATTTTTGCCGCGGCGGAACTTCTTGAAAGCAGGTGCGCTCGAAATCTCCCCCTGGAACCAGAAATAATTAAATGTCTGGACAGGATTATAAGTAAAACCAGGGACCGATCGGTTGCAGTGGCGGCGTTGAATGTACAGGTGGAAGCCTCTGTTATCGATGAGTTCGAGGCGCTGTCGAGAATCGACGATTGGCGAGAAGAAAACTCGTGATGGGGTACGCCTGTTTATGGGTGCCTGTTTACCGCCACGGTACACCGCAAATCGGTGGGTCAGATGGAGTTGATCGGTTTTGCACCGAAAACGTCGGGAAAAGTGTCGGGGAAAACTGCTGCTTATTCATCCTTTCAGGGAAGGTAACGGCAGATCGACACGACTATTGGCAGTGCTCATGGCTCTGCAGGCAGGGTTGCCGCCCTTGGATTTCAGTGAATTCGTTGCTGAGAGGAAAGAGGAATACTTTCTGGCGGTCCGCAAAGGGTTGGATAAAGATTATCAGCCCATGGAAAAGATTTTCAGCGAGGTGATTTTCCTGACTTTGAAGCTTTATGGGGGCGGGTGAGGGTTTTCCCCGTCTTTTCCTCGATCTTGTTCCTGGCAACCTGGATTCCCTCAATCGCCGTGGAGGAGGAAACGGTTGTCCATAACCCTTGCTCACGCGTTTCAGGGTCAATTAAATAGGGATTTGTTTCTTTAAGGCTTTTGAAAGACATAATTTAATAATAACATAATGCTGAAAAAAAACTCTTGAGCTTTCCGCACGTGAGGTGGCTGGCCGATTGGGGTTGAGCCCGAGAGCCGTAGAAAAGCAGATCGCGAAGTTGCGGGAAGAAGGACGAATCCGCCGGGTCGGCCCTGCCAAGGGCGGGCATTGGGAAGTTCTCCAATAGACGGTGACTTTTGACAGAAATGATCAAATACAAATACCAAATATCGGGTAAAACCGCCGAGTAGATCTGGGTAATCAGTCCTACACCCGAATAATATCATCGGCTTAAATTTATCCTGTGTTTCGAGTAAATATTGTGTGGAAAGGGAAGAGCGATTTGATAAATACATATCTAGAACTGTCAAAAGTTATGAATCTTTGCAAGTAACCACGATGGAGCGGCGGGAATCATGGATCAAAGAACAACCACGCCTAATTCTACTTTGTCACATTAAAATTTTATTTAACATCTTGAAATAATTGTCATTTTATGCTATAAGAGTTGTATGTTTTTCATCAATTCTTAGGAGGTAAAATGAGCCACATGCCAACCCCAAAAAATCCAGACCGAT
>JAHILF010000116.1 GCA_018897105.1 Pseudomonadota bacterium | reverse complement strand
TTGCTCACTTTCTTCCACGGAGGGATATAACTCACGAAGAAGTCTTCCGGCAGATGAGTGTCAGACACCGGCAAAGGCAAGCATCCATTGACTCTGCATACAAACGGCAGAGTGATGGGTAATGTGACAAAGTAGAATTAATAAGGCACTAAACAGAGCTTTTCGCAGGGCAACTTGGATCGGTCGTGAAAAAAAAGATAACCAGACATAAGGGCGGACTGCCTCAGTTAGCGGATGATGATTTTCATTTCGGCTGTGATTTGCCGGAAAGAGAACAGGAGTCCTTTGCCGAAATGTTTGATTCCTCCTCTTTTGACAGGGAAGCCTTGGCGGGTATGAACAGTGAACGGGGAGGAAAACCCGGCAAAAATTTTATCTACCCCTCACCTCAGGAACACCTGGATTTGCATGGATTAACCGGACCTGAAGCCGAGCGTAAAGTGACGAATTTTCTGCTGACAGCCCGTAAAAAAAGGCTCAGGACAGTTGCCGTGATCACCGGCAAGGGCCTTCATTCCCAAGGACTTCCTGTATTGCAGGATCTGGTGGAAGGCATGGCAAAGGCCATGAAGATCGGTAAAGAAATCAGAAATTATGTATGGGAAAACGGGCACCGGGAAAAAAGCGGGGCCATCATCATCTATTTGTAGGGATAGTGTATCATCTCCCTGATTTTCAGAAGGATCTCCTTGTCCGGATAAAAGTCCGGGGCAGGGCTCTCCGGCAGCGGGATGTAGTTGCTAAGGGCAAAGGGGGTGTGGGCAATGTTTAGATTGTAGGCATGGACCAGCAGGGGTTCCAGATTGACAGCATCGGCAATATTGTAGGCAAGTAGGGTTTGCAGCGCCCTGTCATTGCCGCTGCTGGCAAATTCCTGCCAGAGAAGCACTGCCCAGTAGCCGTCAACTCCGTCCATCTCCATCCTGTTGATCCCCAGCTGTCTTTCACAGCCCTTCAGTCCGCCTCTGTACCCGAGCCTGGCCAGAATGTATCGCAAATCGATATGTACATGTTTGAGCCGGGTATGCAGGTATGATTCTATCACCGGCACATCGAAATTTTTGCCGCTATAGGTGACGATAACCTCATAATCATTAATGTCCCGGATGAATTGCTTAAGGTTGCGGCCTTGCACGTAAGTGCGGATTGTCCGGCCATCGTAAAGGGCAATAGTGGTGATTTCACACTGATCCAAACCCAAGCCGTTTGTCTCGATATCAAGAAAGGCCGTCCTGTCTCGAAAATGGGGGAAAAGACGCCACTGGTGAGCAGGTTGCAGGAGTTTTGCGTAAAATGAGGCTGAGCCGTCCTGCTGCTTAATATAGTGTTCCAGATGATACGTGATAAGATTGATTTTTGCCTGGGTCAGGTTAGGCGGAAAGGGCGGGTGCCATTGATCCCAAGTTTGAATGCCGGACTGCCAGATCAGTTTTTCCGTTTTTTCTCCGATACCGGGTATGTGGATGAAGGTGTTATGAAGCATATGGTATCAGAGAATTGGAGAGGTGCAGGCAAAAGGGCCGGGATGCTGAGCAAATCCAAGGCTATTTTGCCAAGCCTCACCGCCGGGGCCGGCCCGACAGGAGGAAATGAAAAACTTACAGGCAGCGGAGGGGGTGTGTCTTCCCCCTCTGCTGCCGCGATTTCGTCCTGCAGGATTACAGTTTAAACAGCATATCGCTGTAAACCGGCACTGGCCAGAGATCGCTGGGCATAAGCACCTCAATTGCGTCAATGTCTGCCCGCAGGTCGTTTAAACAGGGCCGCACTTTGTCACGGAAGGCGACGGCCTGTTTATCCACCTTGTCAATGGCTTGAGACTTAATTGTCTCTTCTTCGAGTTTTTTAAGTTTTTTGTTTGCCGAGGTAAGCAGACTGCCGATGGATTCCAGCAGTTCCTTCTGCACTGTGGCTGACTTGCCCGCCACGGCCATGGAATTGCCGAGCTCTGTCATGTAGCGGATCGCAGCCGGGAAATACAGCCGGCGCACCATATTCATGGCGGTCTGCGCCTCGATATTAATATGTTTTGAGAACTGTTCGGTGTAGATGTCATAGCGGGAGTGCAGCTCTTCCTTGCTGAGGACATTGTATTTTGCAAACAGTTTGATGGCCTTGGGGGTGACAAAGGACTTCAGGGCGTCAACAGTGGTTTTGACGTTGGGAAGTCCTCTTTTGGCAGCTTCTTTCTCCCAATCAGGGCTGTAGTTGTTGCCGTTGAAGATGATCTTCTCATGGTCTTTTACCGTGTCTTTAATAATATTGAGAATCTCGGCGTTGATGTCCTTGGATTTCTCAAGGCGGGTGGCGACCGCATCAAGCGCCTCAGCGGCGATGGTGTTCAGTGCCACATTGGGGCCGGAAATCGACTGGGATGAACCGACCATCCGGAATTCAAATTTGTTGCCGGTAAAGGCAAAAGGAGAGGTGCGATTCCGGTCGGTGTTGTCCTTCGGCAGTTCGGGCAGTGTGTCAACGCCTATCGTCAGGAATGCATCTCCTTTTTTCGGGGCTTTCTCACCCTTGGCCAGATTGAAGAGAATGTCGGAGAGTTCATTGCCGAGGAATACGGAAATAATGGCCGGCGGTGCCTCGTTGGCGCCTAAGCGGTGATCGTTGCCGGAACTCCCGCAGGTGCCGCGCATGATATCGGCATGGGTGTCCACTGCTTTCAGCAGGGCGCAGAGGAAAACCAGAAACTGGGCATTGTCCTCAGGTGTCGTGCCGGGCTCAAGCAGGTTGATGCCGTCATCGGTGCTCAAAGACCAGTTGTTGTGCTTGCCGGATCCGTTGACTCCGGCATAGGGTTTTTCGTGCAGCAGGCAGACCATGCCGTGGCGGAGGGCAACCTTCTGCATGGTTTCCATGACCAGCTGATTTTGATCGGCTGCGATGTTGGTGGTGGCAAAAACAGGCGCCATCTCATATTGGGCCGGAGCAACCTCGTTATGTTTGGTTTTGGAGGTGATACCCATTTTCCACAGTTCAATGTCAAGATCTTTCATGAAGGCGGAAACGCGATCCTTGATAGCGCCGAAATACTGGTCTTCGAGTTCCTGGCCCTTGGGGGCGGCTGCGCCGAAGAGTGTTCTGCCGCAGGTAAGGAGATCGAGGCGGTTCAGATAGTACTCTTTTTCCACCAGAAAATACTCCTGCTCGGAACCAACCGTAGAAGAGACCCTGCAGGAGGTGTTGTTGCCGAGCGCCTGCAGAACACGCAGGGCCTGGGTGGATACAGCGGACATGGACCGGAGCAGCGGAGTTTTTTTATCCAGGGCTTCGCCCTTATAGGAGCAGAAAGCGGTTGGAATACACAGGGTGACATTGCCTGCGGCGTCTTCTTTCAGGAAGGCCGGAGAGGTGCAGTCCCAAGCGGTATAACCACGGGCCTCAAAGGTTGCGCGCAGTCCGCCGCTGGGGAAAGATGAAGCGTCCGGTTCGCCCTGAATGAGCTGTTTGCCGGAGAACTCCATGATGACGCTGCCATCCTCGGTCGGCGCGATAAAGGAATCATGTTTTTCAGCTGTTGAACCGGTAAGCGGTTGAAACCAATGGGTATAGTGGGTGGCGCCTCTCTCGATGGCCCAATCCTTCATGGCATTGGCGACAACGGCCGCTGTCTCCGGTTTCAGGGAGGCGCCCATTTCGATGGTTTTCTTCAGCGCCTTGTAGGTCTCCTTGGGCAGTCTCTCTTTCATCATTTTTTCGCTGAAGACATTGGAGGCGAAAAGCCCCGGCACGTTCAGGTTGCTTAAGTCAGGGCAGCTTCCGTAATTACATTCGGTACACATTGTTGTTTTCTCCTTGCATAATGATTGCTGAATAATGATCCCCTTTGTAGAGAATATTCATGTTTTCAGAGTGGTTCCGTGGCAAGTTGTGTCATGCCTTGGCATGAGGTCTTGCTCGACTAATGGCAGTATGTACATAAGTTCCATTCAAATTCTGCTACGGCTTGAATTGTAAAATTGATAAAGCGGTTCTCCAAATTTTCATCGCTGAATAGGCCTTAATTTTCCATATTCTGCAGCGAGAGGCAAGTTTTTTTATTTGTTACAAAAATGTAAGGTAAAAAGCAAGAATGTGTAAATTTTGGTCAAGCTTCATGCTGCGGCATGTAGCAGGCCGTTTTTTATCTCATTTTTAAAGGAAGGCTCCTCGATTTTAAGGCCCTGGTGATCCAGCACATAAAAGACATCAACGACCTGGTCGGACTTGGTGCCGATTTTGGCACGGAAGGTGTTGATGCCGAAATCAGACAGGGTGCGGGTAATATCGTACAGCAAGCCTGGCCTATTCACGGCATATACTTCAATAACCGTGAAATTATCAGAGGCGATCGGATCAATGATCACCTTGGCCGGCGGCCGCTGGCCCATTTGCGAGGTAGCGGCGCCCAAAGCGCTCAGTTTTTGGTGAAGGCGATGGGTGAGCCCGATTCTGAAATGAATCGCCTTGCCCAGGTCATCCTCCAGGGTCTGCCAGTTCTGGTCATCGAATTGATTGTCCAGCAGGGATGTAACATGGAGAATATCAACAATCGTGCCATCAAGCCAGGTATAGATCTGAGCGGCAAGAACTTTCAGATTGTGCAGGGCCATCACCCCGCAGATTTTGCTTAAGATTCCAGGTCGGTCCTGGGCCATTATCAGGATCGACCAGTGGCCTTTTTCCTGGTTCGGTTTGACAATTACCTCATGTGTCTTCAGTTCTTCGTGCAGGCGTATATGGGTGACAACTTCGTCAGGAGAGTTGCCGATCAGGTAATCGTCCGGTAGGATTTTCAAGGGTACGGCAGGGCTGCCGCCGAGCAGGGCGGCCACCTGCGCTCTCATCCAGGCAATTTCCTCGCGCGGATCAGGCAGTGAGAGGTCGCCACGACTCAAGGTGTTCGCTACCTTCAGGTAAAGCTCCAGTAGAAGCGCTGCCTTCCAGTCCGACCAGGCGGAGGGGCCTGTTGCTTTCGCATCGGCGATAGTCAGCAGGTAAAGCATGGTCAGCCGGTCCGGGTCATTGAGCTGCTTGGCGCAGCGGAGAATGAGCGCCTCATCTTCCAGATCCCGGCGTTGGGCGATTTCCGCTAAAAAAAGATGTTCACGGACCAGGAAGGTGAGACATTTGGTGTCGGCCACGGGCATTCCCAGCCGTTTGCCGATATCACCAGCCAGTTCAGCACCGTATTCCGCATGGTTTTTCCCGTAACCTTTGCCAATATCATGCAGCAGCGCCGCAAGAAAAAGAATATACGGGGAAGGGACAGTGATAAAAAGCGTATGCTCAAGCAAGCGGAGCTGATTGACTTCCTCAACCGTTTGCAGCAGATGGCGGTCGACAGTGAAAACATGATAGATGTCATGCTGGGCCAGGGATTGCAGGTGAAAAAATTCAGGGATATAGGCGGAAAGCAGGCCGCTTTCCAGCATGTCGGTGAGGGCCGGCAGAGGATTTAGCCCCTGGATGGTTTCCAGAAAGGCCTTGTTCATCCTTTTGGAATTCCGTGTTTTTGTTTCAATAAGATGCAGATTGCCGCTGATGAGTTTTTTGGTGCGGTGGTGCAGGGGGTTGCCTGTCTGGGCAACATGGGTGAAGGCCCGCATGAGTAGGTAGGGACGCTTGGCCGCCAGGGCCATGTCCGTCAGGTGGATACGTCCCTGGCGAAGGGTGATGCCCTTTTCCAGTTCCTTGTCCTGGGGTTGCTTTCCGGTTTGCACAAGCCCCAGCACCTCTGTGGCATGTTCAAAGAAGAGGTCTGAGGTCAGGGCGATGATCTGCAGGTGGGCATGGATGTCCCGCATGAAGCGCTCGACTCCGAGCATGCCCTGTTGGTCCTTATAGCCGAAGGCCTTGGCCATTTCCTCCTGATGCTCGAAAAAGAGCTGGTCATTTTTGCGGCCGCTGATGTAATGGAGACGGTTTCTTATTTTGATCAGGGTGTCACAGGCCTTTTCAAACGACTGCAGCTCTTCTGTTGATATCAACCCGGCCCTCTCCAGGTCTTGAGGTTGTTTGAGATTGAAAAGAACCTGGGCGGACCAGAGCATGGCCTGGATGTCGCGAAAACCGCCTCGGCTCTCCTTGATATGGGGTTCAAGCAGATAGGTGTGATTGCCGAAGCGCTCATGGCGTTTCTGTCGGTGGAAAAGCATGTCCTGTAAAAAGGTTGTGCGCTGACCCTTCACAAATGTTTTCTGGAAATCCGCCAGCAAAGCGGTGAAAAGATCGCTGGAGCCGGCAATAAGCCTGGCGTCAAGCAGGGAGACCAGCAGAAAAAAATCTTTACCGGCCTCTTCGATGCAGGTGGCCGGCGTTCTTACCCCGTGCCCTACTTCCAGGCCAGCATCCCACAGTGGATAAAATATGGCTTCAACCACATCGCCCAGCTGTTTTTCCGCCTCCGGGCGATAAAGCAGCATGAGATCAATATCCGAGAAGGGGAAAAGTTCCTTTCTGCCATATCCTCCCAAGGCAACCAGGCACATATTTTCCGGGTCTGCGCCGCTCTCCCTGAAATATCCTTCCAGGGCTGCATCCATGAGGCTGGTGTGTTTTTCCAGCAGGGCATGCCCGCTCAACCCCTGGCGCCACAATGTCTCCAGGGCGTCACGTCTGGCGCGCAGTTCCGTCACCATTTAGATGGCTTCCTCGCCGGTTTCGCCGGTGCGTACCCGAATGACCTCTTCCACCGGTAAAACAAAGATTTTGCCGTCGCCGATTTTTCCTGTCAACGCGGCCTTGCGGATGACCTCGACAATTTCGCTGACCTGATCGTTGCTGACGATAAGTTCCAACTTGACCTTGGGGATGAAGTCAACAACATATTCCGCCCCCCGGTATATCTCTTTGTGGCCTTTCTGACGACCATAGCCCTTCACTTCGGTGAGGGTCATACCTTTGACCCCCAGTTGGTTGAGGGCATCTTTCACATCGTCAAGCTTGAAGGGTTTGATGATTGCCTCGATTTTTTTCATGGGGGACTCCTTGTCCGGATAAAATTATTCTTTGCAGGGTTTAATGTTAATTTTGCATTCTACCGCAAAGAACACGTTGCTCTAAGTAATTTTTTGGCTTCACTATACATTAGTTTACATGTTGTACGCTGTTTCGGTGTGAACGCTCTGATCTAAGCCCAGCAACTCGTTTTCCCGGCTCACCCTGAGGCCGCCGCAGGTAATGTCGATAATTTTCAGCAGGATAAAGCTGACCGTAAATGCGTAGGCGCCGACAACCGCCACACCGAATATCTGGGTGGTCAAAAATGCCGCATTGCCGGCAAAAAGTCCGTCGGCACCACCAGGATTGACGGCCTTGGTGGCAAAAAGGCCGAGGCAGATCGTGCCGATAATGCCGCCAAGACCGTGAATGCCGACGACGTCCAGGCTGTCGTCAAAGCCGATTTTGTTTTTCAGGTTGACTGCCAGATAGCAGGAAAGGCCGGCAATAATGCCGATGATGATGGCGGAATTCGGAGTGATAAAGCCGGCGCCAGGGGTAACGGTGGCGAGGCCGGCAATTGCCCCTGAGGCGGCTCCCAGGGTTGTCGGTTTTTTCCGATGAACCCATTCAACCAGCAGCCACATGCCCATGCCGGCCATGCCGGCAAGATGGGTGGAGATAAAGGCGGTGGCGGCAATGCCGTTGGCGGCTAAAGCGCTGCCGCTGTTAAAGCCGAACCAGCCGAACCAGAGCAGGCCGGTGCCGAGCAGGGTCATGGGCAGGCTGTGGGGCATGAAACTTTCGCGGCCAAGTCCTTTGCGGGGACCGAGGACTATGACCGATGCCAAGGCGGCCATGCCGGATGTCAGATGGACAACAAGTCCGCCGGCAAAATCAAGCACGCCTTTGGCTGCGAGCCAGCCGCCATTACCCCAGATCCAGTGACAGACAGGGTTATACACCAGGATGGCCCAGGCCAGGCTGAAAATAAGAAAAGGGCCAAAACGCATGCGTTCGGCAAAGGCACCGGTGATCAACGCCGGAGTGATAATGGCAAACATGCACTGATAGATCATGAAAACGTTCTGGGGGATCGTTGTTGCATAAACCTCGCTTGGGGCGCTGGTCACCCCGTTTAAGGAGAAAAAAGACAGGTCGCCGATTAAGCCGCCAATGTCAGGGCCAAAGGACATGCTGTAGCCGAGGTAAACCCATTCGATGCTGATGACCGAAATCATGATAAAAGATTGCAGGATGGTGGCGAGGACGTTTTTGCCGCGCACCATGCCGGCATAGAAAATAGCCAGTCCCGGCGTCATCAGCAGGACAAGTGCTGCGGAAACAAGGATAAAAGCGGTATCGGCTCCGGAGATCATTTGTTGTGGTTCCTCCCTGTGGAAATCTCATTGTGTGCAAAGATGAATAAAGGCCTCTACGCACGTAAGCAAACACTGTGCCAGTTGGCAGTGTTTCTATCTCATTGATTTTGTGGCTGAAAAAACATTGCGAAGCAAAGGGGGGGCGAATTCTTATTACATAATTGTAATAAGAATAATGGCTGTTTACAAAATTGTATTATCGTGAGGCGGGATTTTAATGAAGAATCTGGTAGCGATCAAACATGATAGAGGCAATGGGATTATGCGGCCATTCCTTTTGCAGCCATGATTCAAGGTTGCGGATCATTTCACCTCTGGCAAGAGAATAGCGGCGTAATTCTTCAGGTGGGCGGTTTGAAAAGAACTGAAATATGGTATCCCGAACAAAAGCTCGTTTTTCTTCGGGAATGTTGCTGGCCGGCTCAAGAAGAAGGACCAGATTTAAATCAATTCTAACCAGGATTCCCTCTGTGTTGTCTTTGGGCTGGACAGCAATAAAAAAAGCTCGCATGGGCCATTTTTTTCTGATTTTTGCGGGGGCTGGGGTTGTTACTTCGGGTTGCCGGAGAGTCTGCGTGGGCGAAGAGGAGGCAGGTTGCGGCTGATTTTTTTGATCTGCGGGTAGCTTTGTTTCAACGGGTGGCGCCAGAGCAGGAGGTTGTTTCTCGGCCAGTTGCTGGTTGGTGGACCGGAAAAAAAGAACTGCGCAGAGACAGAAAATGGCGACAACAACAAGACTTGGGAAGAGGATTTTCTGATAAAATGGTCGGGATTGAAACCATCCGGCATATCTTGTCAGGAAGGCAAGGAGAGCGGCGGGCAGAAAAGAGGTCAGGCTGGAGGCTTTTTTGCTTTGCTCTGCAATTGTTTCCGCTGCTGCGGCTGCCGGGGAGAGGGGGACGGCATGTTTCGGTTGCGAATCATCGCTTTCCAGCAGAGAGGCCAGGTCAATCTCGTCACCGTCGGTTCCCGCCTCTTTTTCAAGGAAAACCTCGGCCTCATCTTCAGGCGTGAGCATAAAATCCTCTGCCTGAAAAGCCGATTCCCAGTCACCTCCTAGGTCATCGTCCAGACCTTCCGGCAGATCAAAGTCAAATAAATCTTTTGAATCAGAGTCTTTTGCCATTTATTGTGCATGTAAAAAAAACAGGGTGGCGCATAAGGTGCCTGGTCTGGATTTCGTCGGCTGGCAGGGGATCATTGCTGCGCCAGAGATTACTTGCCTAAAACCTTATCAATTTTTTCGCCTAGTGTTTCGGCGGTAAAGGGTTTGACGATATATTGGCTTACCTTGGCCTTAACGGCGAGAATGATGTTGTCCTGCTGTGCTTCAGCCGTAACCATGATAAAGGGAATGTTGGCCAGCTTGGCATCACCCCGAACATGTTTGAGCAGGTCGAGACCTGTCATCTTGGGCATGTTCCAGTCTGAAATAATCATGTCTACCTTTTCGTTCTTGAGAACATCCACTGCGGATGTGCCGTCATCAGCCTCGACAATATTTTTATACCCAAGCTGCACCAGGATGTTTTTGACAATTCTCCTCATGGTGGCAAAATCATCAACAACCAGAACTTTTATATTGGTATCTGCCATATCATTCCCCTCTGATGAAAAAACGGCTTTACTGCATTGATTATAAAGATGACCCGGAAAACAACAGATGTAAACAAATAAATTCCACTTGATATCGCAGAACTAAATGGATTTTTCTGGGAAAAATAATTACATACACAAAATATTATATGATTTTATAGGTTACGTAAAGTTTGAATCAACTGGCAAGTGCTTTTTTTAGTTTTGTACGCAGGCGCAGCATGGCCTTGCTGTGCATTTGCGAGATGCGTGACTCGGTATAACCGAGAACATGACCTATTTCCTTCATGGTCAGCTCATTAAAATAGTAAAGGGATACGGTTAATCGTTCCTTTTCCGGTAACTCCTCAATGGCCTTAGCCACCAGATCCCTTATCTGGGCGAGATTGATTGCTGAAAAAGGATCGGTTTCAACACCTGAGAAAGGCTCGAGCAGGGTGTCTGACAAACTGTTGTCGGTGTTTCTCTGGCGAAGAAGCTCAATGTCCAGAAAGGTCACTGATTTGGTCTCGTCCAGTAGTTTATGGAAATTCCCCAGGGTCATTTTTAATTGCTGTGCCATCTCTTCATCGGTTGCCGGGCGTCCGAGTTTTCTTTCCAGCACCGAGTAATTTAGCTCCAGATCCGTAATTTTCCGGCGGATCGAGCGGGGAACCCAGTCAAGTGAGCGCAGTTCGTCGAGCATTGCTCCTTTGATGCGGAATTCCGCATAGGTTTTGAACTGGACATTTTTGCTCATATCAAATTTATCAATGGCGTCGATGAGTCCGATAATCCCGCAGCTGATCAGGTCATCAAGGGGCACCTGGGCTGGCAGGCGGCTGGCAAGGCGACTGGCGATATATTTGATCAGTGGCGTATAGGTCAGGATCAGTTCATTGCGCTTTTCCGGGGAAAGTTCGGAGGAAGGGCTGAAGTAAGCCTTGGTATAATCCTTGAATTTTGGTGATTGCTGCTTATTCATGTCGCTGGGTGAATTGGTCCCTTGCTGAATGATCATTTCCGCCAAGACGGCTAAAAGCTTCGCAAGCTTACTATATTATAAATCAAGCAGTCGTTGCCAGAAAAATTTAATATTTCCATCACTCTGGGTGACTTTGTCTTCTCCGGCAATGAATTTGGCAAGCTTGTGAAACATGGCGGATGCCGGGCAGTGAGGGGAGAGCTCCGTGACCAGACGTTGCGCCCTGACAGCTTGGGGTAGTTTTTTGTCAAAAGGGATGTAGCCGAGATAATCAAGTGAAAGTGATTCCAGGAAACGGTCGGCGACAAGGGTGAGCTGCCGGAAAACGGCAACCGCCTCCTTTTCCGAATGGGCCGAGTTGACCAGGATGCGGAATTTTTTTACGTCATGGCGGGTGGAGAGGACCTTTATCATGGCATAGGCGTCGGTAAGAGAGGTGGGTTCCGGGGTGAGAACGATCACTCGCTCCTCGGCAGCCAGGGTAAAATAAATGACATTTTTATTGATACCTGCGGCGGTGTCGATCAGGAGTATATCCATATCTTCGCCCAGTTCTGACATTTCGGTGAGAAAGTAGAGCTTTTGCTCTTCGGTCAGGTCGGAGAGCTCGAGAATACCCGAGCTTGCCGGAAGAATAGAGATGCCTCCCGGTCCTTTTACCAGGATTTCTTTCAGCGTTTTTTCGCCCAGAAAAACATGGTGCAAATTATGGCGGGGAGTCAGACCCAGCAGAACGTCAACATTGGCCAGGTTGAGATCTGCATCCAGCACCACGACCTTTTTGCCCAGTTGCGTCAGGCTGTAGGCCAGATTAACGACAATGTTGGTTTTTCCTACGCCTCCCTTGCCGCTTGTAACACAAATGACCCTGGGAACCGTAGCTGATGCCGACATGGCATACCGTCCGCGTGAATTCTGATTCTGATCCATTATTTTTTCCAAGGTTTCGGCCTGATGCATAGTGAATCTCCTCATTAAGAGCCGCTGGCGGAGTAAGAATTTTCATTGCCGAGAACGGCATTCCAGCCCTGTTTGAACAGTTTTTCCAGGAAAGGTTTTGAGGCGACGATAAAATCTTCCGGTACTCTTTGCCCGGTTGCGATATAGGAGATGGGAATTTCAACACCGGCAATCTGCTGGCACAGGGCGGCGTACGACCTTGTTTCATCAAGTTTTGTCAGAATAAGGCCTGTCGGGCTCAGAGAGGCATAGGCTTGGATGATGTGTTTCAGGTCTTCTTTTTTGGTGGTGGCGCTTAAAACTAGCTGCGGTTCAATGCCGTCAATGTCAGAGAGCCAGCTGGCCAGCTCATTGATGTGCGCCATATCATACGGGCTTTTGCCGGCCGTATCAATGATGATGAGATCGCAATCGCGGTGCCGGTCAACCGCCTTGCGCAGATCGTTTTTGCGCAGGACGATCTCGCAGGGGATCTGCATGATACGGGCGTAGGTTCTGATTTGATCGGTTGCGCCGATGCGGTAACAGTCCATGGAAAGAAGGGCCACCTTGCAGTTTTCCCGTAATTTATACCAGGCGGCAATTTTAGCCGATGTGGTGGTCTTGCCTACTCCCGTTGGTCCTGTGAGAACCAGTATTACCGGCTCCTTTGCCTTGTCTATGGACGGCGTCCTGATCTGCAGCTGGTCAATGAGCTGATTGCGCCAACGGCTCACCTCTTCCGGGTCGGGGCGTTTTAAGGCCTTGGCTAAAGGAGATACGGCCGACGGCTTCAGCCGCTTCCCGGCAGGTGGTTCAACTCCATTTTGCCGCAGGAGACTTGCAAAGCGCAGGCGGAGGTCATTGGCCTCAAAAGAGATGTCATTGTTCTTGGCCGGTTGCTGCGCTTTTTGCGGGGTTGCCTGGGAACAATCGGTTTTTTTCCGGCGGACCGATTCATAGCCGTAAATTGCCGGTTGCATGTCTGCCGTGGATTTGCAGCTGCTTTCCGCGGCAACGGTGATGGTCTCCAGATCATAATCCATGGCCGCCACTACCTCATAGCGCTGGTTGGCCGTGCCGGCATCAAGGGTTTTGTTGGCCAGGATAACGGCCTCTTCGCCAAGTTCTTTTTTAACCATGGCAAAGGCTGTTTTGCTGTCCGGTGCTTCAAATCTTTTTATGCGCATGAGTTCAGTCGGTAGTTTGCCTAAGAGCTTATTTACGAACAAGCTCTTAGTTGGTTAACGGTTATTTTTTAGTTTTCATATCAACAGTGCCCAGAGACTGGATCTTTGACTGGTTGGTCAGTTCATTATGTGACAATACCACCACCTGGGGCATAAATCTTTCGATAAGCCTGCGGAGATGACGCCGCACCACCGGTGAGGTTATGATGATCGGCTGATAGCCTTCCTGGGAAATTTTTTCCACGTTGGCCTGGATTGCTTCGATTATTTTCTGGCCCAGATTCGGGTCAAGTGCGAGAAATGACCCATGTTCTGTAGACTGCACGGATTCACGGATAAGATCCTCGATCTGGGTGGTAAGTGTCAGAACGGACAGGGTGCCTGTCTCATCTGTCATGGTGCTGACGATGGAGCGGGACAGTTTCTGTCGCACATACTCGGTGAGAATTTCCGGATCTTTTCCCATGGGAGCATAGTCAGCCAGGGTTTCGACTATGGTCAGCAGATTTCTGATGGAAACCCGCTCCCGCAACAGATTCTGCAGAACTTTCTGGAGTTTTCCCAGGGGGAGAAGTCCGGGCACCAGCTCTTCCACAACCTTAGGATGATTTTTCGCCAGATTGTCGAGCAGTTTCTGGGTATCCTGGCGTCCGAGTAGTTCGTCAGCATGGGTGCGGAGGACCTCGGTCAGATGGGTGGCAACCACGGTGGAGGGGTCCACAACCGTATAGCCGGCCAGCTGGGCTTCATCTTTTTTGTCGTCGGCAATCCACAGGGCGGGTAGTTTAAAGGCCGGTTCCACCGTGGGAATTCCCTCAATGGTTCTTTTGGCGGCACCGGAGTCCATGGCCAGAAAGTAGCCCATCATCAGCTCACCCCGGGCAATTTCAACCCCTTTGAGCAGCAGCACGTATTCATCTGGTTTAATCTGCAGGTTATCACGTACATGCAAGGGGGGGATGATAAGTCCCATGTCAATGGCAAACTGGCGGCGGATTCCCCGAATACGTTCCAGCAGATCACCCTCCTGGGATTCATCCACCAGGGGAATCAGGCCGTAGCCCACCTCAAGTTCCAGGGTGTCAAGGGGAAGCAGTGCTTCCACAGTTTCGGGAGAGCCCAAGGGGGGCGCAGTTTCCTTTCTTTTTTCAGCGGCAATTTCATCTTCTGTCAGTTCGGCTGCCATTGACTGAAAGGCAATCCAGGCAAGCCATCCTATGCCTACACCAAGGATGAGAAAGGGGATGTGGGGCAGGCCGGGGATCACGCCGAAAATCAGGATGATGCCGGAAGACACGGCCAGGGCCTGGGGCTGCCTGCCGAACTGTTTGATCAGCTCCTTGCCCATGCTGTCTTCGGATGCGGCGCGGCTGACAATGATACCGGCTGAGGTGGAAATGATCAGCGATGGTATCTGTGAAACAAGCCCATCGCCGATGGTCAGCAGGGTATATGTTTCAGCAGCCTGGGCGATGGCCATTTTCTGCAGAAAGATGCCGATGAAAAGTCCGCCCAGGATATTGATGATCATGATGACGATACTGGCAACCGCTTCACCGCGGACAAATTTGCTGGCACCATCCATGGAGCCGTAGAATTCGGATTGCTGGCTGATCTCCGCCCTTCTTTTTTTGGCCATTTCCTCATTGATGAGGCCGGCGTTGAGGTCGGCGTCAATGGCCATCTGCTTGCCCGGCATGGCGTCCAAGGTGAATCTGGCCGCGACTTCAGCGATACGGCCGGAGCCTTTGGTGATAACGATGAAGTTGATGAGCACCATGATGAGGAAGATGATGAGTCCCACTGCAAAGCTCCCGCCCACAACAAAGTTGCCGAATGACTGGATGACCTTGCCCACGGCACCGGGGCCTTCATGGCCGTGTAGCAGGATAAGCCGGGTTGAGGCGATATTGAGCGATAACCGGTAGAGGGTGGTCAGCAGCAGCAGGGAGGGAAAGGCGGAAAACTCCAATGGGTCTGTGTTGTACATGGACATCAGCAGAATAACCAGACTCATGGTGATGCCGAGGGACAGGAGCAGGTCAAGCATCAGGGTGGGCAGCGGCAGGATCATGACCATCAGGATGCCCACGAGGCCTACCGCCACCAGGAGGCTTGACGGTTCGATGTTAATGGCTGCTAGTCCAAGTCTGTCAGTTTTTTCCGCCATGATTCACATTACGTGTAAGGGTTAAAGTTGCGGTATAAAAGTTTGTTGCGTAGCAACTCTTTACAAATCTGTTTTAAGCGCTTTTCTTTTTAAGCCCGTAAACATAGGCCAGGATCTCCGCCACTGCCTGGAAGAGGTTCTCCGGAATCTGTTCATTTATCTCAACCGCTTTATAAAGGGCCTGGGCTAAAGGCTTATCCTCAATAATCGGGATGTTATGAGCCCGGGCCACTTCCTTGATCTTTCCGGCAATGACACCCGCACCCTTGGCAATCACCGTCGGCGCGATCATGGTTTGCTTGTCATAGGCCAGGGCGAGGGCCAGGTGCGTCGGGTTGGTGATGATGACATCGGCCTTGGGCACTTCCGTCATCATGCGTTTACGGGCCATCTGCATCTGGAGGGAGCGGATGCGGCCCTTGACATGGGGATCACCCTCTGTCATTTTTGCCTCTTCTTTCACTTCCTGCTTGGTCATCTTCATTTTATTCATGAATTGCCAGCGTTGAAAGGCATAGTCCAAAGCGGCCAGGACGGCGATGATGAGAGCCGCTTTCAGAAAAATCCAGAATGAAACCTTGGCATAAAAGACCAGGATGGCATATGCATCCTGGTCCATGAGGGGTATGATGCCGTCAAGGTTTTTCATGATTTCTTTATAGGCCACAAAGCCAACGATGACCAGCTTGGCGATGGACTTGACGGTATTTGCCAGGGTCTGCATGGAAAAGATGCGGCCGACCCCTTTGATCGGATCAATTTTCTCCAGCTTTGGTTCTATTTTTTCCGTGGAAAAGAGAACGCCGACCTGGGCATAATTGGCAACCAGGGCGGTGATGAACAGGGTGAGCATGAGCGGCCCGGTGAGAAGGGCGACGTGTTTCATGGATTCCCGGGCGATCACCGGCATGTTGCCCGGTATAATATTAATCGTATGCAGATGGGTGAGATAATGACGCAGCAGGTTGAGGAAATTTTCCAGCATATAGCCGCTGAGCAGGTAGATGGTCAGCAGCCCCACGAGCAGAACAGCGGCTGAAGGGATCTCCATGCTTTTGGCCACATCCCCTTTTTTCCGGGCGTCCTGTAGTCTTCTGGCGGTTGGTTCTTCGGTTTTTTCCTGACCGCTCGATTCTTCAGCCATCTGTTATCCTCCCAATCCCTGAGCAAGTTTGGGCAGAATTCTTCCCAGCATGTCGAACTGGCTGATCATGAGAGGGAGAAAATAACCAAGTGACAAGCCGACAAAAATAAAACCCACCCCGATATTGAGCGGCATGCCCACAATGAGAATGGGAATCTGCGGTACGGTTTTGGCGATGATGCCCATGGCGACGTGGGAAAAGAAAACAGCTGCCGAGGCCGGTGCCATAATCTTGACGGACATCAAAAACATCCGTCCCGCACCCTGCATCATGCCCTCAAAGGTGGCCTGACTGACATGCAGGGTTCCCGGTTCAACCCAGCGGAAACTCTCCAGCAGGGTTCTGATATAGAGATGATGTCCGTCAATGCCTAAAAAGATGAGAATGGCAATGAGGTTCCAGAACTGGCCGATCAGTGAGACCTGGGTACCGAACTGGGGGTCCATGACCCCGGCCATGCCCATGCCCATCTGAATGCCCACCATCTGACCGGCAATCTGCACAGCGTCAAAAATCAGACGGGCAAACACCGCCAGGATGCCGGCAAAGCAGACCTCGCTGGCCATGAAGATGAGTAAACCGAGCATCGTTGTCGGCAGTTGTCCGGCATGGACCGGGACAACAGGCAACAGAACCAGGGAAGTGGCCACTGTAAGGAGAATCTTGACCTGGGAGGGGACATTGCGCGAGCCGGTAATCGGCATGAAAAAAAGCAAAGGCCCCACTCTGATCATGATAATGACCAGTGCAAGAAATTTATTCAGTGTCCAGTTCAGCAAATTGGCGTCAACCATCGTTGTCTCCCCGTCATCTGATGAGATTCGGGATGCTGAGAAAGAGATCCTGGGTGTAATCGGTCATTTTGATCAGCATCCAGGAGGAAAAAAAGAGCAGGGCAAGCATGACCGCAACGATTTTGGGCACAAAGGTCAGGGTCATTTCCTGAATCTGGGTGGTGGCCTGGAAAATGGCGATCAGCAGGCCAACCGCCATACCGACCAGCAGCAGCGGGGCGGAGAGCAGTAGGGCCAGGGTGATGGCATTCTGACCTAAGGTGACGGCTTGCAGGGGAATCATAGCTATACTCCAAAACTTTTAACCAGCGAACCTACGATGAGATACCACCCGTCAACCAGAACAAAAAGAAGCAGTTTAAAGGGCAGAGAAACCATGACCGGGGGCAGCATCATCATGCCCATGGAGAGCAGGACGCTGGCAACCACCATGTCGATGACCAGAAAGGGCAGAAAGAGAATGAACCCTATCTGGAAGGCGGTTTTCAGCTCACTGATGACAAAGGAGGGTACAAGTATCGTGGTGGGGACATCGTCCTTGTTGGCCGGTTTCTGCATTTTGGCGATGCCGAGAAAAAGGGCGAGATCCTTTTCCCTTGTCTGTTTGAACATGAAGGCGCGCAGGGGTTTAATGCCTTGGGTAAAGGCCTGCTGCAGATCGATCTGTTGGTTCATGTAGGGTGTGACTGCGGTCTCGTTCATTTCTTTCAGGACCGGGGTCATGATGAAAATGGTCAGAAACAGGGAAAGGCCTATGAGTAGCTGGGCAGGCGGCATCTGCTGCGTGCCCAGGGCATTTCTCAGAAAGGAGAAGGCAACGACAAGCCTGGTGAAACAGGTGGTCATTAATATAATGGCCGGGGCAATGGATAAAACGGTGAAGATGAGCAGGATCTCGATGAGTACGGAAACCTGTTTGGGGTCGTTGGTATCCGCCATGCCGATCTGCACCGTGGGCAGCATCACGGCCTGGCAGTCCACCGTTACCATGAGCAGCAAAAGCAAAGGAGTGAGCAGTAGCAGAAATTTTTTCATTGGCTGCCCCTTTTGACCAGCTTGGCGAGCAGGCTGGCGAATGATGTCTGCTGAGGGCTCTCTTCCTGGCTTTCCTGGATTTGGGTTGCGCCCCTCTCAAGTTTGGTCAGGATGGTGATCTGCTGGTCAGTAATGCCAAGGGCTAGGGTTTGATCTGCCACCTGCACCACGGCGACATACTTTTTCGGGGCGATCATCTTGGTATCGATGATGCTGATCAGTCTTCCCTGCTGAAGCCCTGCCCGACTCAGGCCGAGTTTTCTGAACCAGATGGCCAGCAGCAGCATGATCCCCACCGTGAGTATCAGGGAGCCCATTACTTTCATGATGGTAAGGGCCAGTGAGGTAGTCTGGGCAAGATCCAGCACAGGGTCGGTTACCGATTTCGCTGCCGGCTCGTCGGCTGCCCAGGCAGGGATAACGGAAACCGCCAAGGTAACCAGCATTGCCCGGAGCAACTGCCCGGCTTGCTGTGTTGATCTGTGCAGGAAGGAGCCTTTCATAAGTTTCTACTCAATAATTTCTTTCAAGTGGAACGAAAAGTTACTCAGCTTCTTAAGCCATGTTTTTAATGCGGTCTGCCTGGCTGATTATTTCCGTGATCCGCACGCCAAACCGGTCATTGACGACAATAACCTCGCCTTTGCCCAGCAGTTTCCGGTTCACATATATTTCCACCGGTTCCCCAGCCGCTTTGTCCAGTTCGACCACCGACCCCTGAGTCAGCTGCAGCATCTTGTCGATGATCATGCTGGTGCGCCCCAGCTCCACCGTGACATCCAGCGGGATGTCCAGCAGGAAATCAAGGTTCTGGCTGGATGTAAGGGGGGCGCCGCTGTCCTCGATCTCATTGAAGCTGGCAGGCCTGGAGCCTCCGCCATTGTTTTTGGCCAGGGAATCCCAATCGTCTCCGCCGGCGGCATCATCAGCTCCGTTTTTCGGCTTCGCCTCTTCCAAAGCACTTGCCCAAGCATCATCCAAAGATTCATCAGCCATTTCTGTTTCTCCGTTAATCTCTTTCCCGGTCAAAGACCTTGCGTTTAATTAAAAAGGCCTTGTTACCCCGGTGAATTCCGGGTGATCCCATATATTTTCTGATGCCGCCGACAAAGGCCGGCAGCATTTCATCTTTTCTTTTATCAAGCTGGATAATATCCCCCACCTCAAGGCTGAGAATGTCCCCGGCCGGGAGGATTGTCCTGCCCAATTCGGCCCTGAAGTTGACGGAAACATTTTTAATATTCTCCGTGAGTATCCGTTTGAGACTGATATCCTCGTCACTCTGCTCTCGCTGGAAAGTGGTCATCAACTTCTGTTTGACGGATTCCAGATTGGTGAGCGGGATGCAGGAGGTAATGCTACCCACCGCCCGGTCCATGTCCACTTCGTAGCGGTTGATGATGACCACGTCCTCCGGTTCGCAGATTTTGGCGAATTGCGGGTTGATTTCACTGCGAATATGCTGAACTTTGATGGGCGATAGTGAGTACCATGCCTTTTCCAGATCACTGAGGATGAGGTTGACAATCCGCTGGATCAGTCTCTGTTCAATACCGGTGAAATCCCGTCCCTCAATCCTGACGTTTCGGGTGCCGCTGCCGCCCAGGAAGCTTTCCACAAAGGCGAAGACCAGTTTCGGCTCAATGACGAAAAGGGCGTGCCCGCGAAACGGATCCATTTTAAAGATCTGTAGACTGCTGGGTACCGGCAGGGTGCGGACAAAGGCGCCGAAGCGATCCAGTTCCATGGGGACCGCGGTAATATCAAGGATGCGTCGCAGCGAGGCCGAGATCGATTGCCGCATGGAACGCAGAAACACATCGTTGATTGCCTCCATGGCCGGCATTTTGACCTGGACGATACGTTCCTGCCGGGTGAAATCATAGGAAGAGTATTCGAGGGACTCCTCGTCAAGCTGCTCTTCCGGTTCTTCAATGTCGCCCCCGGCAATTCCCTTTAATAGAGCGTCAACTTCGTCTTGGCTGAGGATTTGTTCCATGGAGATCTATCGGTTTTCAGTTAGTGGCAAAATGCCGGATCTGTTTAGTTTGCATTACTGGACGACGAATTCGGAAAAGTAGATGTTTTTGACTTTGTCGGGACGTGTTACCCGGTTGAAACGCTCAAGGAGCTCGTCTCTGATCCGCAGTTTGCCCTCCGGCGTCATCACCTCTTCAAAGGAGAGGCTGGTCAGCATCATGATCACGAGGTCCCGGAGCTTTGGCGTTACCTTCTGCACTCTTTCCGCAGCCTCCAACGTTTCAAGCTCCATGCTGATTTTCATTTTCAAGTAGCGGTTTCCTCTCGGGTCGGCCAGATTGACCACAAAAGGCTCAAGGGTGACGATTTCCCCTACGGTTTCAGGCATGTCTGCCGGGTTGACCGGGGCCTGCTCAACCGGCGGTGGTTTCGGGGCCAGAAACTGGGTGTAGGCGAAATAGCCGCCGGCGCCTAAAAGGAGGATGGCCGCTCCCAGAATAATAAAGAGAATTTTTTTTGACTTCTTGGTGGGCTCTACTGTCCCTTCTCCGGCCTTGGCCTGCTCTTCTGCCATTGTATTGTCTCCCAAAAGAAAAAATCAGGTGTTATAGTTATCTGCCCATGCCTTTTGCGAGTATTATGCCACACTTGCCGGCAATAGTAAATCTGCGGATAACAGGCTGTTTTTGTTAAACTAGTCGATGATAATCCTGCCCTGGTTTTTTTATTGAGCGGGCGCAGCAGCCGGCAATGGTCATTTTTCTGACTCCCGGCAGGGTGAAAAGTCAAAAAAATGAAGGTTGAAATGTCCACGCATATATAAGGTAAGGGCGATGACAAAAATGACCTTTTATGTTAAAGGGCAACTTTCATTTTATGAAAATGCCTAAAGTGCCTACAGTGCCTAAAGTTAAAGGAGTTGTCAGGCCAAGTTCTGCTGCGCAATGCTTGGCCAGAGGACAGTTTTCAAAGTTTCCAAGGTATCAGCAAAATTACAGGAGTTCAGCAAATGGGTAAAACCGTTACGGAAAAAATACTTGAGGCTCACCTGGTTGAAGGTGAGATGATAAAAGGCCGGGAAATCGGCATTCGCATTGATCAGACCTTGACCCAGGATGCCACGGGGACCATGGCTTATCTGGAATTTGAATCCATCGGCATCCCGCGGGTGCAGACCGAGTGTTCGGTCTGTTACGTGGATCACAATCTGGTACAGTCGGATTTCAAGAATGCCGATGACCATCGTTTTCTGCAAACTATTGCCAGAAAATACGGTCTCTATTTTTCCCCTCCGGGTAACGGTATTTCCCACCAGATCAATTTAGAGAGGTTCGGCAAGCCGGGCAAGACCCTGCTCGGCTCGGACAGCCATACCCCCACCGGCGGCGGACTAGGCATGCTGGCCATCGGCGCCGGCGGACTTGATGTGGCCATGGCCATGGCCGGCAAACCCTTCTACCTGGTCATGCCCAAGGTTTACGGGGTGAAGCTCACCGGAAAATTTTCTCCCTGGTTGTCGGCCCGGGACGTGCTGCTGGAGCTGCTCCGGCAGCTCACCGTCAAAGGCGGGGTGGGTTATATCGTCGAATATTTCGGGCCAGGGGTGAAAGAGCTTTCCGCCACGGACCGGGCCTCGATCACCAATTTCGGGGCGGAACTCGGGGCCACAACCTCGGTGTTTCCTTCGGACGAAAATACCCTGAAATTTCTCAAAAGCCAGGGCCGGGAGGATTGCTGGGCGGAGATCGTCGCCGATGCGGATGCCCAGTATGATGAGATCATTGAAATTGACCTGTCAACCCTGGAGCCCATGATCGCCTGCCCCTCATCGCCGGATAATGTGGTGAAGGTACGCGAGGTGGCCGGGCGGCCCGTTTCCCAGGTGCTGGTCGGCTCCTGTTCCAACTCTTCTCTGCGGGATTTGCTGGTTGTGGCTAAAACCCTGGCAGACAGACAGGTAAGCAACGAGGTGAGTTTCGAGATCAACCCGGGCAGCCGCCAGGTGCTGGAAAATCTCACCGCCATGGGAGAGATGCTGCCCCTGATCCACGCCGGGGCCAGGGTGCATCAGGCCGGCTGTCTCGGCTGTATCGGCATGGGGCAGGCCCCGGCCACCGGCACCATCTCCCTGCGCACCTTCCCGCGCAATTTCCCCAGCCGCAGCGGGACGGTGAACGATCAGGTCTATCTCTGCAGTCCCGAGGTGGCCGTTGCCTCCGCCATTACCGGCAAAATCACCGATCCCCGCGATCTTGGCGACTACCCGGTGTTTACCCTGCCGGATAAATATCTGCCCGGTGACTCCCGGATCGAGCCGCCGATTGCCGATGGCAGCGGGGTTACGATCATCCGCGGGCCGAATATCGCCCCGTTCCCGACCTTTGCGCCCATGCCGGAAACCTGGCAGGGAACGGTGCTGCTCAAGGCCGGCGATAACATCACCACGGATCATATCATGCCTGCCGGAGCCCAGATACTGCCTCTGCGCAGCAATATCCCGGCCATCAGCGAATTTGTCTTCAAGGCCCTTGATGAGCATTTCAGCCGGCATGCCATGGAGGCGGGCACCGGCATGATTGTCGGCGGCGAGAATTACGGGCAGGGCTCTTCCCGGGAACACGCAGCGCTTGCTCCCCGCTATCTCGGGGTGGAGGTGAAACTGGTGAAAAGCTTTGCCCGCATCCATAAGGCCAATCTGATCAACTTCGGCATCCTGCCCCTTACTTTTGCCGATCCCGCTGATTATGATCGGATTGTACAGGGCTCCAAGGTGGTCATCCCCGAATTGCGCAAGGCCCTTGAGGGCGAGGCGAAAACCCTCTCCGTAGAGATCAATGGACAGGCTATTGAAGCGGTTCTCGATGTTTCCGATCGCCATCGGCAGATTCTGCTGGCAGGCGGGTTGCTCAATTGGGCCAAGGGAAATTAAAAAAATTGTACTTTTGCTCCGCCATACATGGCTAAACAATCGCTTGCAGCTGTTTTTTGCTGAAGCAATGGGGTATAGGGGCGGTACAAAAAATTGGATTTCTTGCAATATATTGATTTCATTTAATAATTTCAGTTCGTCCCGGCAAAGGGGATGAGAGTATAAAAAATTGTATTTATTGAGGGAGGGTTCATTTTTGAGAAAAAATCTTATTCCCTTATGCCGCAAGGGATTGAAGAGAAATTTTTTTTTATGAGCTGTTTGGCACGTCTGTTGCTTTTACCATAAATCAAGATAACAACTCTTATCTCCTTTCTCCAGAAAAAGGCCTATCCTGTCCCCCCAGGATCGGCCTTTTTCGTTTTGTAGCGGTAATTTTCTCCTCATCCCCCTAGTATTTTCTACTGACAACCCATGGAAATTTCATCGCAAAAAGTGGGCATCCTGCGCTACCCCACCTATGACAGGCAGGCGATTAAAGAGCAGGTGGCCACCCTGGCCCAGGCTCTGGGTTTTCGTATGCCGTCCGGCTGCAGGGTGGTGCTGAAACCGAACCTGGTATCCGGTCGCGGCCACACTGGCCTGGCCTGCACCCACCCGGAATTTGTGGCCGCGGTTGCCGAGTGGTGCCTGGATTGCGGTGCCAAGGTAAGGGTAGGCGATTCACCCGCCTTTGGTCGTGCCCCTGCGGTGATGCGGACCTGCGGCATTGCCCAAAGTCTGCAGGGGCTGCCGGTTGAACTGATTCATTTCGGCACGGCCCGGCAGGTCAGGCTTGCCTGTGGTGAGCGGCTCACCCTAGCCGCCGAGGCCCTGGATTGCGATTTTCTCATCAATCTCCCCAAGTTCAAGGCCCATTCCCAGACCTTGATTTCCCTGGCGGTGAAAAATTATTTCGGCACGGTGAAGGGCTTCGGTAAGGCCCTGCTCCATCAGAAACTGGGGGAGGATGAACAGGCTTTCTGCCGCATGCTGGTGGATCTGCTGGCTGTTTTGCCCGGCGGGATAAGTTTTGTGGATGGGGTGCAGGCCATGCACCGAAGGGGTCCGTTGCAAGGGGAAATATTTCCCCTGGGGATGGTAGGGGGCTCTGTCAATCCGGTGGCCCTGGATACCGCCATGCTGCTCATGCTAGGCATGAAGCCTGAACAAAGCATGATCTGGCGGGAGACAGCCAGGCAGCAGCTTGCCGGGGCCTGGCCGGAGGAACTTGTCTTCCCGTTGCTTCAGCCTTGGGACGTGCCGGCGCAGGGCTTTGTTCTGCCGTCAGCCTTGAAACCGATTCCGTTTAAGCCCCTGCAGGTTTTCAACAGTATGGTCAAGCGGGTCAGGCTGTTGTTGCATTCGTAGAGGGTGTGCGGCCCTGAAGGATATATTTTTTTCTATGATTTTCTTTCTGCATAGGGAGCTGGGAATGTGTTGCGGGTATAAGGAGATATGTTGATTTTGCTTTGATCAAGAAATGTAAGGGAAGAACGTTTTTTTGTCTATACCGGATACTGACAAATCGTAACTAAAATTTAACAATAATTACTTGATATTTTTAGACCTATCCATTACTTTTCTGGATCGATTGGGTTGGTGTACCCAATAGCTTGGACAGTAAAATCTCGCAGATTGGCAGGTGCTGTTACTTAAACGCTGGATTTCAGAAGCCGGCCTTGTTCCCGACCATGTTCCAACGGCCGGGGCCATTGGTTCTGATGTAGCGGGAATATCGCTTTCTGAGCAAGGGTGTGCAATTTTCGGGTCAAAAAGAGAGGAGATGATGATGCAAAGCGCGATTATTTTTTTAAGAACCACAGCCTTATTTTTATTTGTGACGGTACTCATCGCAACCGGGTTTTCATCAACCGTCAGCGCCGCGACCTTGATCAACGGCGGCCATATATCGGATGCGATTTCTATTGTCGGCGAAGAGGACGTTTACACCTTTACCGCTTCGGCCGGCGACCACGTGGAATTCCGCATGGTCGATACCAGTCTCACCGGTGATCTTGTCCCACGAATCGAACTTTACGGACCATCCGGCGGTAATTATTTGACCTACGGTCAAAGCTTAACTGTCGCTGCCATCGCGTATACCATCCCGGAAAGCGGCACCTACACCCTAGTGGCCAAAGACAACACCAGCCTCCAAGATAGCTCCGGCAGCTATAATCTCTACTATGTGAAAGTGCCGGGTGCAAATGAGCTCGGCACGCCAACCAACGGCGAGATGCTTTCGGAAACCATCGATGTCGGAGATCTTGACACCTATACCTTCACGGCAGTTGCCGGGGACCACGTGGAAATC
>JAHILF010000115.1 GCA_018897105.1 Pseudomonadota bacterium | reverse complement strand
TCAGGCCATCTTTGGCTGCGCCTCAATCGCAAAATCCTCGCCGGAGCACTGCTACGCCTGCGGTTTTGCTCAATCGGTGCAACCAAATCTTACCCAAATCCGGGCGCGATCCAGGTAAATTAACATTTTCCGAGTCCCTTAAGTTAACGACATTGAGTGAAAAATATAAAATTACTCCCTTTTTGTTATTATGCCCTGGAAATGCCCGGAATGCGATTCTGTCAATATTGATGACGACATTACGCTATGCAATTGCGGTTATAGAATTGACAGCGGCAAAGCAGAAATTATAGCAGAACCCAGCCCTGCGGTTGAAGAGAACTGGGAAAAGGTGGCATATGCCTTTACCAGCCTTTTGATCCCGATATTTTTTGCTTTTTCAGTCCGTACTGGGCAATAACGAAGTTATTTTTGAGCAGTCGGAGAAGAGTCAGCAAAGAAATTATGGCGGCCGGCAAATTGCCATACCTCCCAGCCGGCCTGCGGACAAAGTTTACCTGGTCAAATATCAGAACGATGAGATGCAAGCGGAGTTGATCGACAAATTACAGCGGGAAGAAATAAAATTTCGGCTTGAAGATGGCAGCGTTGTTATTCCTGAAAAAGATAGGCCTGCGATAGATAGGATAATAGAAGGGATAGACAATAAGTCCCATATGTTGTTTTTGGATAAAGAAAAAAAAGATATCTTCATCAACCTGCTCCGGGCAAACAATATTCCTTTTGTTCTGCGCACCGTTCCAAATATAATCGGTTATGACGTAATATGGGATTACGCGGATAACGACAAAGTTGAATTGCTGAAACTGCAGTTTTTCAAGAAAATATTACTTATGAACTAAATAAACGCTCACCGCATTCAATGCGGTCCTTCTCGGCGCAAAAGTCCCCGTCATTAACAAACCTCCTACTTGATGTTTTATCCGAAAGTCCTTTCCCCAGCGCGTAATGCATCCTGCAGTAGGAGCAGGCCTTGCCCGCGATAACGGAGTTTTGGCAATCCCAAAGGGCGCGGGCAAGGCCCGCTCCTTGCGAACTTTCATGCTTCTTTGTTCCCGCTTGCTAAGATGGGGGTTAGCAGCAGTCATCAGCGCAAGCCTGACAATGATTTCAATGACACCTGAAAATATCTCGTTCAATGCTAACAGAGAACATGCTGCATTGTGAGAGGGAGAACCATACAGACAAAACATGATGAATGACCTGATCAATCATCTTCTCCCGTCAATCGAGCACTTCCGTGCCGGGGGCTACTGGCTTGCGTTTTTTGCGGCCCTCATCGAGACAACGGTCGGCATAGGCTTGATTCTGCCTGGATCAACGATCATTCTCCTGCTGGGAGCACTTTCCGCCCGCGGCTATCTTGATACTGGTGATCTCATCTGGTTTGCCGTCATGGGCGCAATTGTCGGCGACAATGCAAACTACTATCTCGGGAGCAAATATGGCACCAAATGGCTGAAAGATGGTTTCTGGTTAGTGAAGGCCAACCATATTGACTATGCCAGACATTTCATGGACGCCCATGGAGCAAAGAGCATTTTTTTCGGCCGCTTTATACCGAGCGTCAAGGAGGTTGTGCCATTTATTGCCGGCAGCCTGAGGATGAACCGAAAAACATTCATGTTCTGGAATGTTCTCGGTGCGGTGGGTTGGGGATTTGAATGGGTCCTTGCCGGTTACATCTTTGCGCAATCCCTTAATCTTGCTGAGTTGTGGCTGTCGCGGGCAGGTCTTTTTTTTGCCTTGCTCCTGATTTTCGGCGGTATCCTTTACTTCCTCAAATGGTTGCTGGTCAGGAAAGGCAAACAATTCCTGCTTATTTTCACCTCCCTCTGCCAATCAAGCAAAGCTGCGACAACAAAAATAGAACCCTCCCTGAAAATACAACTCGTCAAACCTTTCACCGGGGAAAATTTCATGGGGGGAGCAATTTTTTACCGACGGGAAGGCTTATATCATTTCAGTGGAATAAAGATATGCGTGACGTCTGCGCAAGGAGTATTTTTGCGAATTACCAATACATTTCTTCTCAGGATGGTGTTTTTTTTGTAATGTCATTGATAGGCATTTGATTCCGGGCTCTTGATACACCCGAATTGTCTTGCTCCTCTTACTGAACCGTCTTTTAATGCGTGTTAATCCACCTCTATGAAAAACAAACTCTTTATTGATATGCTGCCGCAGCCGGATGACACCACCTGCGGCCCCACCTGCCTCCATGCCGTGTACCGGTATTATGATGATCCGATTCCCATCGAGGAGGTGGTCAGCGGAGTAACCCATCTGGAAAGCGGCGGCACCCTTGCCGTGTTTCTCGCCAGTCACGCCCTGCGGCGGGGCTACTCGGCCATCATTTTTACCTTCAATCTGCATTTTTTTGATCCGACCTGGTTCCATCCCAAATCCCGCAACCTGCGCGAGAAACTGATCGCCCAAGCGGAGTTCAAAAAGGACAATACCCGGCTGCAAGTCGCCACCAAGGCCTATCTTGAGTTCCTCGATCTGGGTGGCAAGCTCTATTTCGAGGACCTGACCCGCACCCTGATCCGCTGGTATCTCAGGCGCTCCATGCCGATCCTCACCGGGCTCAGCTCGACCTATCTTTACCAGGCGATACGGGAATACGGGGTCAACGGGGACGAGGATGATGTGCGGGGCGAACCGGCCGGTCATTTTGTCGTGCTGAGCGGCTATGACAAGGCGGCCCGCACCGTGTCCGTTGCCGATCCCTACCATCAGAATCCCATGGCCGGCCAGCAGTATTACAAAGCGAATATTGACCGGGTTCTCTGCGCCATCCTGCTCGGAGTGCTCACCCATGACGCCAATTTTCTCATCATTCAACCAAAAAAGAAATGAAGGAAGTTTACGCATGCAGACGCTGATCGTCGTTAATGATCCAAAGGACTGGCCCCTGGAAATCGAGGGTATCGAACTGGTTGCGGCCCGGGCCTATCTCACGGATCCCCATTATGCCAAACTGCGCAAAGCCACGGTGTTCAATCTCTGCCGTTATTATCGCTACCAGAGCATCGGCTACTATGTGTCCCTGCTGGCCGCGGCCCGTGGCCATAAGCCGTTGCCCGATATCACCACCATCCAGGACCTGAAAAGCCAGACCATCATCCGCATCGCCTCCGACGAGCTGGATCAGTACATCCAGAAGAGCCTGGCCCATATCCGCTCCAAGGAGTTCGTGCTCAGCATCTATTTCGGCCATAACGTGGCCAAACAGCATGATACCCTGAGCCAGCATCTGTTCCACCAGTTCCAGTCTCCCTTTCTGCGGGCCTTTTTTGTTTACAATGAGAAGAATGAAAAGTGGTTCCTGCAGAACATCAACCCCATACCGGCCAGCGAAATCCCGCCGGAGCACCGGCCTTTTGTGGTGGAGGTGGCCCAGGGCTATTTCATGGGACGCCGGCGCATCGTCAAGCGGCGCAGCCACTACCGCTATGACCTTGCCATCCTGCATGATCCCAAGGACCCGGAGCCGCCTTCCAATGCCCGGGCTTTGCAGCATTTCATCCATGCGGCGGAATCCCTGGGCATGAACACCGAACTCATCACCCGGGATGACTACGGCAGCCTGACTGAGTATGACGCCCTGTTCATCCGCGAGACCACCAGCGTCAACCACCATACCTACCGCTTCTCACGGCGGGCGGCGGCCAAGAAGCTGGTGGTCATCGATGATCCGGAATCGATCCTCAAATGCACCAACAAGGTCTTTCTGGCCGAGCTCTTTGAAAAAAACCATGTGCTGGCCCCGAAAACAGTCATCGTCCACAAGGATAATGCCAAGGAGGTGGGTGAGCAGCTCGGGCTGCCCTGCATCCTCAAGCAGCCGGATTCCTCTTTCTCCCAGGGCGTGAAAAAGGTGGAGACAGCCGATGAACTGCGGCACCAGGTGAGCAAGTTTCTGGAAAAATCCGATTTGATCATTGCCCAGGAATTTCTTCCCACCGAATTTGACTGGCGGGTGGGTATTTTTGACCGGCAGCCCATTTACGTGTGCAAGTATTTCATGGCCGAGCAGCACTGGCAGATCATTAAACGGGACGCCAGCGGCATCAAGACCGATGACGGCCTTTTCACCACCGTCCCGGTGGAGCACGCCCCTGACCAGCTCATCCGCACGGCGCTGAAGGCGGCCAATCTCATCGGCGACGGTCTGTACGGGGTGGATATCAAGCAGGTGGGCAAGAAGTTTTATCTTATTGAAATTAACGATAATCCAAATCTCGACGCCGGAGTGGAGGACGCGATCCTGCGGGACGAGTTCTACCTGCGCATCATGCGCGTTTTTCTGCGTCGCATCGAAAATAAAAATGAACGGGGACAGATATGGTAAAGGATGCAACGCCGCATATTTTTGCGGGTTTTGGTGTCGAGTTGGAGTACATGATCGTTCGTCAGGACAGTCTCGATATCCTGCCCGCCGCCGATGAGCTGCTGCTGGCCGCCGCGGGCAGGGTGCAGAACGAGGTGGAGATGGATGATTTTGCCTGGTCCAACGAACTGGCCCTGCATGTGGTGGAACTCAAGACCAACGGGCCGGTGGCCACGCTGAATGGCGTGGCCGACCGCTTCCAGGAGCATGTGGGCCGGGTGAACGGCCTGCTCGACGGCCTGGGGGCGCGGCTCATGCCGTCGGCCATGCACCCCTGGATGGACCCGCAGCGCGAGACAAAGCTGTGGCCCCACGGCAGCCGGGTCATCTACGAGGCATATAACCGCATCTTCGGCTGCCAGGGGCACGGCTGGTCCAATGTGCAATCCACCCATCTCAACCTGGCCTTTAACGGCGACGAGGAGTTTGGCCGGCTGCATGCGGCCATCCGCCTGCTGCTGCCCCTGTTGCCGGCCCTCGCCGCAAGCTCGCCCCTAGTGGACGGACGGGCCAGCGGCATGCTCGATACCCGGCTGGAATATTACCGCTCCAACCAGAAACGCGTTCCCTCCATATCCGGTGCGGTGATCCCTGAGCAGGCCTATACCAGAAAGGATTATGAAAAGATGATTTTAAGCCGCAACTACGAGGATATCGCCCCCTATGATCCGGACGGCATCCTGCAGTTTGAGTGGCTCAACTCCCGAGGCGCCATCGCCCGTTTTGACCGGTCTGCCATCGAGATCCGGCTGCTGGATATCCAGGAATGCCCCAGGGCGGACCTGGCCGTGGCCGCGGCCATTGTCGCGGCCCTGCGTGCCCTGGTGGCGGAGCGCTGGCAGCCATTTGCCGCCCAGGCGGCCTTTGCTGTGCAGCCCCTGGCCGAGCTGTTTCTCTCAGTTATTCGCGATGCCGACCGCACGGTGATCGCAGACCGCAACTTTCTCGGCCTTTTTGGTATGCAGGAGGAAAAGATGACCGCCGGAGAGTTCTGGCAGGCTTTGGTGGAAAAAACCATGGAGCCAGGCGACCCGTACCGGCCCGCCCTTGATGTCATTCTCCGCCAGGGCCCATTGGGCCGCCGCATCCTCAAGGAGGTGGGCAGCGATTTTTCCCACGGGAAACTGCATGAGATCTACGCAAAGCTCTGCTCCTGTCTCGCTGTAGGGGAGATGTTTGCGGGTTGAGACGTTATCTTCCCACCTTACAATGACAATCTAGCCAGAGGTACAGTCATGACTATTGTATGTCATTCGGTCAACTTTTGAGGAACAGTAGAAATATAACGCCTTGAACTGTTAGGGATATTCAGATATTCAATGTGGCAATCTAAAGGGATGAACGCCAAGGGTAACCAGCGGCGGCCACTGAACGTGACCGCGATTAGCGCAACGCTGCTCCCCGCCGTCTGGTTGACCCAATTGTTGGGCTTCGTGAGCAGGCTCACTCTCCCTTTGCTTGGACAATCGGCAGTCGGATTGTGAACGTCGTCCCAAGTCCTGGCTCACTCTGAACATCGACGTTGCCATTGTGGCCTTCAATGACACGATAAGCGATCGATAGGCCCAAACCTACTCCATTGCCAACTTCACGCGTGGTGAAGAAAGGGTTAAATATATTTTGGACGACATCCGCTGGTATACCGACACCATTATCTGAAATCACGATACTGATGTAGTTGTCCTTCTCTTCTGTGCTTACGGAAATCCTGCCATCGGGGCGAATGGCCTGCATCGCGTTTTGGATCAGGTTGACGAACATTTTCTTCAACTGTTGAGGATTGGCGAAAATTTTAGGTAGATGGCCAAGGTTCTTGACGACATGCCCCTTTTTTCTGATTTCGTCATCTAGCAGCATTAAAGCCGACTCAATTTCCTCGTTAACATCGACCATGCATCGTTCTGTCTCTCTGGAGGCAAACACCAACAGGTTGGCGACGATGGTTTTGATTCTTTGCAGTCCGTCCAATGATTCTTTGATAACCTCCGGCAGATCGTCCTTGAGATAGCGGTAGTCATCACTATCGATTATTTGCTGCACGCCTGCCCGGATACTTTGCGCTGTTGAATCCCCGATGGGGGACGATTTCACAAGGCTTTCTACTGAATCGACATAGTGGAAAAAATTGGCCACATACTTTTGCATGGTATTTATGTTGCTCAGTACAAAACCGGTGGGATTATTGATTTCATGCGCAACCCCGGCGGCCAATTGACCGATGCCCGCCAGTTTTTCTGCCCGGACAAGTTGATTCTGCATCTCCTTCAATCGTTGCATTGCCTCCCTCAAGTCGTCGAAGGCTTTTTCTCGTTCTTCGACAATCCTGCATAGTTCCATTCCGGCAACGATTTCTCCGTGTTCGTTCCTCAACACAGAGGCGATGTTCTCGAAGCGAAACGGAATGCCCTCGTTCGTAATCCCTACACGCAACGCTTTTGTTACCTGCCCCGTTCGAAAAGATTCGATAATCGGGCAACCTTCACATGTCGTGCTTCGTTTTTCGTAAATGTTGTAACAATAATCGCCGATGTGCGAACCAAAATTGTCGGTCATGAATTTGTTCTGATAGACAATTCGCATGTTGCGATCCTGGATACTTAGTCCGTCTCCCATCGACATCATGATGTTTTCAAGAATGCGGGCAGGGTCATCCAATAGTTTTCTCGCTGCATCGAAATAAATATCTGGATGAGTCATGTTTGATGCTTTGTCTTGGCTTGAACTCATTTTCATTCCTCCAAAAACGCGGACAGTTCTAGGTAACGCTCAGATGAGAAGCCCAACGTGCCGGTCACCGGTTGCAATGGAGCGGCAGCGGAATGGCAATCCGGTGCACTGGATTGTTATGCCTCCATTTTTTATTTTAGATTCGTTTATATGTAAAATCACATATTGTGCCACCAGTGCCGATAGTGCAACTCCTTTCAAACTTCCATTTTTCAGAATTATCTTTTGCAACTTCCCAATCACCCTGACACATATAATGGCCAAATTCGGAAATATTAAGTTTGATCATCGCCTCAGCAAACGGGCAGTTCTTAATAATCAATTTAGCTGTATTTTCATCAGGGTATTCAATAGGATAGTCGTATAATACGCTCCATATTTTTTGTTTATCTTTCAGCTTTGTTTTAAAAAGTTCGAACTCTGAGGCGTTATTTATTTTTGGCGGAAAGAATTGTTGCATTGATTTTGCAAATATTGTTACCTTTGGGCCTAATATTGTCACGGCTTTTTGTTTACCAGTGAAAATTGATATAAGATGAGTGAGTAAAGCAAAGGGTGTTGCAACAATAAAACCAATGAATAATCTAAACTCATTTTTCATTTTTGATCCTTCATTTTAAAGGCATAACAAAGAGCGTTTTATCAATTGTCCCGCCCACGATAAAACCTCAAACCTTCTTCGAAGCTCGAATCTATCCCTTACCTCCGTGGCTGCCAGAAGCAAAGCGGGATGATTGATAAAATGTTGTTGGACTGAGCCGCGGGCTGG
>JAHILF010000114.1 GCA_018897105.1 Pseudomonadota bacterium | reverse complement strand
GATTTCGGTACCTTATCAAAATCTTCCCGCTTCGACAACAAAAGTTGCCATCCACGCGAGCAAGCAATGATTATCTCACAAATTCAACGAGTTATTTTTTCAGCGCAAGTCACATGCTACTCCCGAGGTCAGGTGGTCTGATATTGTTGGCACTGGCTTGCCACCGTTCCGAAGAAACCGCAAAAAAAACAGTGTGAATCCCTCTAAAACCAAGACCATAGGATAAACATGAACCCTGTCAACGCCTGTTTTATCAGCTACCGCCATACCAATGATCCGGACGCCCACAAATTCGTGATGGCCTTTGTACGTCAACTTAATAAACAACTGAAATGTTGGCTACCTGGCTTTCCGGTTTATTTTGACGAGAAAGGACTTAATGTCGGCGACCAGTACAATGAAGAGCTGGCCTATCAGCTTTGTCACAGCGCCTGCATGGTACTGTTTTTCTCTCCTCTTCACTTCGATCCTTGCCATCCTTACTGCGCTCTGGAGTATCATGCGATGCTCAAACTTGAAGAGAGGCGCCTGGGACAGGCAGTGGACGATCTGCGCAACAAAGGATTGATTTTTCCAGTGGTATTTCGCGGCGAAAACTGTTTGCCTGAGGAAATCCGAGCCAAGCGGCATTACGAAAATCTTGACCACATCACCGTGGAAGCCGATTTCGCGAAACGGGATTGCCAGGCACGGCTGAAAGGCTTAGCGGAGCAGATTTTCTACCGTTACAGAGCCCTGCACAATGCAGGAATCTTCCAAAATGAGGACTGCGGCAAATTTCGTTTTCCAGATCTTGCCACCATCCAGCCTTGGCTTGAAAGCGTTGCGCCAATGTGCATCTCCCCCATGCCGGGACACTGAGGTGATGTGAATGGATACGAGAAAACTCGGACAGATCATCACCTTCTATTCTTATAAGGGCGGCACAGGCCGAACCATGGCGCTGGCCAACATCGCCTGCCTGCTCGGCCGCAATGCTTCGGAAGCCGAAGATAACAGCAGAAGGTCCCGGGTCCTTGCGTTGGATTGGGACTTGGAGGCCCCCGGCCTGCATCGCTATTTCAGGCCCTACCTCGGCGAAGATAGTGCGGATCGCTTCGAGGAGACCCCGGGCTGCCTTGACCTCTTCATGGATTTTGATGCCAGACGTTCCGAATACGATCCGCGTGACTTTGTCGCCAACCGTCGAAGGGCATGCGAGGCGTTGGAGACTTTGGACCTCGACCGTTTTCTCTTGCCTACCGTCATCCCGGGCCTCGCAATCATGAAGGCGGGCCGGTTTGATGCCGACTATGCCCGGCATGTGGGCCAATTCCAATGGGACCGCTTGTTTGGTAAAGCACCCGGTATGTTTACGGGTTATGCTGATTTTCTGCGCCAAAGGTTCGATTATATCCTGGTTGATTCACGCACCGGCGTGAGCGATACGAGCGGCATCTGCACCATGCTCCTACCCGACAAGCTGGTGGTGGTCTTCACCCCTAATCAGCAGAGCCTGAGCGGGGTAAATGAGCTTGTGTGCAAAGCCGTTGCCTACCGCAAGGCATCCCCGGACGGCCGCCCCCTCACCGTATTTCCTCTCCCATCCCGCATCGAGATGGCACGGCCTCAGTTGCTCTCCGCCTGGCGTCACGGCTTTCAGAGAGACTCATCATCGTCCCTGCCTGAAGGTGTGGAGGGGTATCAACCTTTGTTTGAAAGAATGTTCGACAAGATCCATGTCCGGCAGGGCACCTCCCTAAAAGACTACTTCGACCAGGTGATGCTGCACCACATCCCGGATTATGCCTATGGCGAGCCCATTGCGGTGATGTTGGAGGAAGGAGGCTCCGCCATCTCCCTCAGCAGCCGCTTTGCTGCGCTCAAAGAACGATTGATCGAGCTGCAAGCCCCATGGGAATCCTTGGAAGAAGTGCGCATGGAGGTGGAGATCCGACAACGCTGCAGGGAGGCGACGGACGCGGCCGAAAATGGATTCATTGAAGCAGCAATCCGGTCTGCCCATGGCCTTATCGAGCGTAAACCCGGGCCGGCGCTGTTTGAGCCTGTGGTCTTGTCGATTTTGGCCGTTGCCCGCGCGGCCTACCCTAAAGTTCGTCAGTCCGCCTCTTCCCTCATCCGGATATTGTTGGAGATGATCGTAAAGAATACAGACTCAGCAGAGGTCGCCTCCATACTTGCCAAAGCAGGAGACCTGTGCAAGGAGTTTGGCGACTACCTCCTCGCCAAAAGCCTGTTTGAGGAAAGTCGGTGGCGTTTCTCTTCCAGCTTCGGCGAGGAGCACCCGTCCACCCTGTCCGCCATGAACAACCTGGCAGTAACGCTCAGTGCCATGGGTGACCTGTCCGGGGCGAGGGCACTGCAAGAAAAAACGCTGGAAGTCCAGCTTCGTGTGCTCGGCGAGGAACACCCGAACACCCTGACCTCCATGAACAACCTGACACTAACGCTAAAAGCCATGGGTGACCTGTCCGGGGCGAGGGCACTGCAAGAAAAAGCACTGGAAGTCCAGATTCGTGTGCTTGGCGAGGAACACCCGTCCACCCTGTCCTCCATGGACAACTTGGCGGCAACGCTCTATGCACAGGGTGACCTGTCCGGGGCGAGGGCACTGCAAGAAAAAACGCTGGAAGCCCTGATCCGTGTGCTTGGCGAGGAACACCCGTCCACACTGTCCGCCATGAACAACCTGGCAGCAACGCTAAAAGCCATGGGTGACCTGTCCGGGGCGAGGGCACTGCAAGAAAAAACGCTGGAAGTCCTGATCAGTGTGCTTGGCGAGGAACACCCGTCCACCCTGACCTCCATGAACAACCTAGCAGGAACGCTCAGTGCCATGAGTGACCTGCCCGGGGCGAGGGCACTGCAAGAAAAAGCGCTGGAAGCCCAGATCCGTGTGTTTGGCGAGGAGCACCCGTCCACCCTGACCTCCATGAACAACCTAGCAGGAACGCTAAGAGCCATGAGTGACCTGCCCGGGGCGAGGGCACTACAAGAAAAAGCGCTTGGAGCCCTGATCCGTGTGCTTGGCGAGGAGCACACGTCCACCCTGTCCGCCATGAACAACCTGGCATCAACGCTAAGAGCCATGGGTGACCTGTCCGGGGCGAGGGCACTGCAAGAAAAAACGCTGGAAGCCCTGATCCGTGTGCTTGGCGAGGAGCATCCGAACACCCTGACCTCCACGAACAACCTGGCATCAACGTTAAGAGCCATGGGTGACCTGTCCGGGGCGAGGGCACTACAAGAAAAAACGCTGGAGGTCCAGCGTTATGTACTCGGCGAGGAACATCCGGACACCCTGATCTCTATGAATAACCTGGCAGCAACGCTCAGGGCACAGGACGACCTATCCGGGGCGAGGGTGCTGCTAGAAAAAGCGCTGAAAATACAGCTTCGTGTGCTCGGTGAGGAGCACACGGACACCCCGACCATCATGAACAACTTGGCAGCAACACTCAGGGCACAGGACGACCTATCCGGGGCGAGAGATTTATTTGAAAAAGCCCTCTCGATCAATGTAGCTCTCTTGGGAGAAACACACCCCCATACCATCAAATCAATGCGCAACATGTCCAATGTTCTCAAAAAACTTGGTGAAACGGAGCGCGCTTATGATCTTATGAGCCGTGCCCTTGAGCTGCAATCAGGCGGAGACGAAAAGAGCTTTAAGTAGTAATACAACAACTGCGATAGAAGGAGGGGATGAGACACAGTATAACTTTGAAGAACCAATCTCTCGGCTCCGTTAACTAATTATTGAACTTGAAAGAAGCGGCTGCTGATCAGTTATGCTGGAATCCTACTATCGGGGTAAGGAGAGCCTTATGCCGTATCGGGCCACAGCTTGATCATGTATCAGAGGGAAGTTGGTAATGGAGGGAGGGAAGGATAATTTATATGCTGCAGCTTATTGGTTTGCTGGAAAAGTATGGGACTATTATGGGACAAAAAATACAAACAAAAAAAGGATCCAAGCTATCTGCCTGAATCCTTTATAAAAACAATGGGGTGAGCGATGGGACTTGAACCCACGACCACCGGAGCCACAATCCGGAGCTACCACCAGCTGAGCTACGCCCACCACCCAAAAACATAATATTATTATGCTCAAAGAATAAATTTTATAATAGATTCTCGGTGCAATAGCAAGGTGAAAATGACATGGGGTAAGAGTTTTTCATCTGCCAATGACATTAAAATAGCAAGTAAAGCAATTAGTTGAGTTCTTTGCCGCAATGCATGCAGAGTTTTGCCTGTTTCTTTATGATTTCAGAGCAATAAGGGCATTCTTTTTTGAAATTTGCCTGAAGGATCTGCTTGACGGCAGAATTGACGTTCTGCTCGAGATCCTTATTGGAGAAGCGATGGTTTCTTATAGGATCAATACATGAGAGATCGTTAATCTCAGCTAGAAGTGCACAGGCTTTGAATCTGCCGTCCAAGCCGGCAAATTCATCAAGTACAAGTTTGAGAATAGGCTGCAGATTATGTGTTTCCATACAGGTGGGCAGTTCTTTTAAGGCCTGCAGTTCTTCCTGGTAGCGAATATCTTGTTTTTTGACGGCTTCAGGATCAATTATGCAACCTGTAAAAGCCTCGCTGCTGCCAACCATCATAACGCCGCCTTTTTTTTCACCGGGAAGGAGCATATAACGATAAGAACCCACATGACCGTATTGTTCCTCAATATGCTGCCAACCCGTTGAGAATATCGGGCATTCATCGTTGAGACAGACAAACATGACTTCACATCCCCAACCCAAGCCATCACCAATATGGAAGGGAGGGGTTTCACAACAGGACAGGCGCGCATGGCAATGGGGGCAAAAGTTTTCTTCTTGTGCATATTTAAGGCATGTATCATATGACAGCATTGTGGCAGCTCCTTTAGAACCGATAGTACTTATTTTTGAATTGCAGTCGGTGAGCAACTTATCCCGGACCGGGACACTGGTATCGCTGATGCTCATGAAGTTTGACGGTTTTCGTTGAAAATATAGCTGATAGCCATCCAAGACAAAAGAATTACGAAGACTAAAATTTTGTTAGAATGTTTTTTTTTCATAAATTATAGATAACTCATTTAGGGGCGCAAAGCAACCGGCAATGAATGGCCATTCATGTGTGAAACTTTAATGCAGAGAAATTTTTTCAATTGTTATCTTATTGATATTAGAAGAATTTTTTTTGCAAGCTGAATTTAATCAAAATCAACTGCCAAAGAAAACAGATTGACTTTTTACCCGTTGGAAAGTAAATGTTTGTATATTAATAATTACGTTTTTATTATATAACAAGATGTTATAAATTATTTTTTTCAATATCTCACATGGCCCTCTATGGGTTGCAAATTCTTAATGAAAGCCCCTCATGTCCTAATGAACAGAATGTGGTTTTCAATTGATATTTAGGCGGTCAAAGCGAAAATGGATCATATTCAAACTTCCAGATATGCTGAGTCTGGCGTTGATATAGATAAAGGAAATAAATTTATATCGAATATTAAACCCTTGGTGGCTGCAACATTCCGGCGCGGGGTTTTAACTGATATCGGGGGATTTGGTGGTTTATTTGCTATCGGGGGCGACCGTTTCACCGACCCTGTTCTCGTATCATCTACTGATGGTGTCGGCACGAAACTTATGATCGCAAGCCTGTGCAATAAGCATGATACTATTGGTATTGATCTCGTTGCCATGTGTGTAAACGATATCGTTGTGTCTGGTGCTCAGCCTCTTTTTTTCCTTGATTATTTTGCTATCGGCAAGCTTGATCTCGAAATTGCTACTGATGTTATCAAGGGAATTGCCAAGGGGTGTGAAATTGCTAAATGTTCACTGATCGGTGGCGAGACGGCAGAGATGCCCGGTTTATACCATGAAAGGGATTATGATCTGGCAGGTTTCGTCGTTGGCATTGCCGAGCGGGATAAAATCGTAGACGGTTCGGAAATCAAGGTGGGTGATAAACTGATCGGGCTCGCCTCCAGCGGAATACACAGCAACGGTTACTCTCTGGTCCGTAAAATTTGTTTTGAGGAGTTGGGACTTTCTGTAAATGATCATGTGGCTGAACTGGATTGCACCCTAGGGGAAGAACTGCTCAGGCCTACCAGGATCTATGTGGAGACCCTGCTCAATTTGTTTAAGAATTTCAAGGTCCGGGGTCTGAGTCACATAACTGGCGGAGGTTTTACGGATAACATTCCCAGGATACTCCCCAAAGGAACGAAAGTTCATATCCACAAGGGAAGTTGGCCGGTACTGCCGATTTTTGAATTCCTGCAGAAGAACGGCAAGATTTCGCAAGAGGAGATGTATCGCACCTTTAACTGCGGAATCGGCATGGTTCTGATTATCGACGCAAGGATTGTTGAAGATGTAACGCAGCAGTTGGTCGCCCTTGGTGAATCGCCTTATGTTATCGGCGAGGTTGCCGCACGAAAAGAGGATGAGGAACTGGTTGAATATGTTGATTGAGATAGATTGAGCTTCGCGGTTCAAGTTCTACAACGAGATAAAAAAAGGTGAGTCGAATTAATTCGACCCACCTTTTTTTTTATAAAAACTGAAACTGAATGAACTGGCTTATGGCTCTTTATTGGGCTGATTTTCTTCTGGTGGCAATCATGCCCAAAAGGCCTGATCCAAGAAGCCAGACAGCCCCTGGGATAGGTACAGGAGTTTCTGCACCTGAATAGGTATAACCTCCTCCCGTGAAATTATAATATTTACCACTTTCAAGTTCATGCTCAAAAGAGAAGGTTTGAATGCCGGTGTCATAAACAGAAGAAGTATAAGGAACCTCTACATCACCAACAAGACTATTTCTATAATCAATTAGTGGACTTTCAACTAAATCCCATGAAGTTCCGTTCCATTCATGAAGTGTGCAATATATATAACTCAGCGCATCAGCATAAGAACCTGGAGATCCGGAAATTGCAAGAGATTGACTAAAAGAGTAGTCAATTGAAAAAGTATAGGTTGAGGTCGCACTTACTGAAAATACGCCGTTACGCCAGGAAGCTGCATCAGCTGTATATATATTCCCTGGATAAATAACTTCCGTAACTGCCGAAGCTGTTAACATATCGCCGGCGACAACACCAGAAGCATTTATATCGGGATAAGACGAGTAACTACTTGTATGATTGATATTAACCCAACCAGTATCTGCGGGGATTGATGCAGGGGCCTCCTTAAGAACATTACCATCCATTACCCATGCAGAAGCGACTCTGGATTCAGCGTTTGTTGATTTTCCGAACCATGTAAAATCATTCAGTCCGGAAAATGAATTCCAATACAGTGTTGTTTGGGAAGATGCAAATGCCACTTCCATTGCCCAGGCAGAGGAAGATATAAGCAGAACAGTGCTAAGAGTTGCCATAGAAGCAACATATTTTTTAAAATTGAGCATTGTTTATTCCTCCTAATTTATTGTTAAATCTGTAGAGCTAGTCGGTGGTCCCCCTGGTGGCCCCATCGGTGGTCCACTAGGTGGCCCATCCGGAGGTCCCATCGGTGGTGGATTATCAATAACATCCGGAACAATCGGTGGTGGTGGCGGTGGTGGCGGCGGCGGTGGTGGCGGCGGCGGTGGCGGCGGCGGTGGTGGCGGCGGTGGCGGTGGCGGCGGTGGTGGCGGTGGCGGCGGCGGTGGTTCCGGCGTTGGTTCCTGCGTTGGTTCCTGCGTTGGTTCCGGAGGTGGTGGCGGAACAATCGCATCGGGTGACGGCAGCGCCGCGGTTATTGGTGCCGGTGCAAGGGCAACAGGGCCAGCTGCAGGCGGTACCATTCTGTCCCAGTGTCCCCATTTGTAAGGGGATAATTCTTCGTCAACATCACTTTTGGTAGCTGCAATAGAAAAAGAATTTTGCATCAGCACAAAGGCACATGCCAGAACTGCCGGGATCAAGTACTGTTTTTTTATTTTCATTTTTTTCACCAGACCAATGTAGACCGTTAGGATTATGTATTTTTCATTTTTATTCTTAATATAGCAAAAGTAATGCCACATTTTTCATCACTTCTGCAACTGCAATTATTTCAAGGAATTATACACATTTGCTGTCGCATTTTTACCCATTGTCAATTGATATATAATTCACTTTTTCGGAATTGCATTTCCGGTAATTTGGATTACTCGTCAGTAGGTCCATTAAAATCTTCGCGAGAGGGTTATCGTCGTTTCAGAGCGGCTATAGTCATAGGCCGGCAGATTCGAATCCGCGCTGGTATGGATCACCTCGGCATTAAAATTCCAGTCAGTCAACCAACCAAAATCCTTGAATGTATGGATGTAGCCCAGTTTGTATTGCCTATTGATCTCATCCCGTGGTCTGTCCCAATCAGCCAAACCAGGAACCGGTGCTGCATCATATCTGCTCTCCGTCTGGATATAGCCTGCAAACAGGGTGTTATGTTCCTGGAATTTCCAGCTGCCGGTAAGGAAAAAGCAGACTGCATCTTGGCTGTAGGCGTCATCCTTGGCGTTTTCGTTAATATATTGAATGCCTGTCAGGGCAGCCATTTTGCCATTGTAAAAAGTGTAGCCTACTGATAGGCGGGGGGCAAGATAAACGCTGTCTCTCCCCCTGTATCCTGGTCTGGAGTAATCACGCCTGGAGATCACCGCATCAGCGGTGGACTCAAAACCGGTATCACCAAAATGCCAGGTATAGCTCGGCAGCAGGTAACTGAAAATTGCATACTTTTCACCGCCCCAGCTGATAATATCCTCCTGCAGAGTGAGATTGGACCGCCAGCTGCCGGTGGTGACCAGTGTAGGCCCGGTTCTGAGACTCACGACGGACAGATTGTATGTGTCCTCATTAAGATAACTTTTATTGTAAATATTGACCCCGCTCTGCCAGAGAAGATTAGCCGGATTTTTTCCAAAGTTATAGCGTTTTCCTGTCTGGTAAGTGTGATCTATGCCGACCGAAAACATCGTACCGGAGTCTCTTTTTTTTTCATCGCCAGGAGCAACAACCGTGTTGTCAGGGCCAATATTTATGTTGGTGTCATAAACATAACCGAACTCAACAGGGAATTTCCAGGTACTCTGCCCCTGGTTTAGGCGTTCAGCATCCTGTTTCACCTGGGCCATAAATGCGAGAATAGAAACCCTGACGTTGGGCGGTGTCTCCGGATCATTTAAAACAATCTCAGCCTCTTTGACCGCTTCGTCGAATTTATATATCTGATAATAGGCAACCGCCATTTCCAGGCGGGCTCGGTGCAGTTTAGGCTGGGTACTGAGAATGGATTGAAAATCCTCAATTGAAGAATAGATATTTCCTGATTCGCGTTGTTTCATGGCCTTGACAAAGAGGTCTTCCATCTGTTGATGAAACTGTTCATCTGTTAAGGTGGGGGTGGGGGAAGCTTCTTGTGCATAGAGCACAAACGGAACAGAAAGAGTTAAGAGAGAGGTTAATGATAGGATTGTTGAAAATGCCTTTAATCTTTTTCGTTTGTTTGTTTTTAACGTCATCCAATTCACCCGCGTCAATAAAATTTTCATTTACTATATGAATATTCATTCATTTCTATATAAATCTATATAAATATTCTTTAAAGCAGCCGCAGACAAAAAGCAAGAATATCCTCGCGTCATTAATGAAATGTTATGTTTTAGAAAAAACATTCTCATTTTCCACCACATGAAAAAGTGCGGCAATAACATGGCGGTCATATTTGCTGTCCGCTCCATTGAGTAATTGTGTCATGGCTTCTTTGTCGGTGAGACGATCGCGGTAGGCCCTTGGGCTCGTCATGGCGATAAAGGCGTTGGCCGCAGCAAGAATGCGGGAGGTGAGTATGATTTTATCACCTGCCAGACCTTTTGGATAGCCGCTGCCGTCAAGGTATTCATGCTTCTGGGCGATTGTTTCCAGGACAGGACCCTCAAAGTCTATGCCGGTAAGAATTTCAGCCGCAGACGCAGTCTCGCTTTTCAAAACAGTCTGTTCTTCAGTGGTCAGCTCTCCGGTTTTAAGCAGAAGTTCCTTGGGCAGAGATAACTTGCCGAGGTTGCAGAGGTTGGCAGCTATTTCAATCGTGGTTAACTGTTCCGCTGACAATCCCATGGCCCGCCCGACAGCTGTTGCCACCTTTGCTGTTTTGGCGGAGTGGTTGGCGGAGTAAGGGTCATGGAGGTCAATTGCCCGCATGAGGGAGTAGACGATCTGCTTCATGAGCCGGTCTCTTCTGGTTTGCGCTTCCTGCAGCAGGGTGACATCATTTAAGGTAATAAGGAGCGAGTCTTTTCCTTTAAATTCATAGACAACCGACATGCAGGTGGCAAAGAAGACGTGTTGTTTCCCTTTTATATCAAATGAAAGTTCACTGGTGATAATTTTGCGCAGCGAGGTTGCGCGTTTGACGATTTCCTGCAATTTTGCGCTGGCATCCGGTCCGAAGATATTTGACAGACTTTTCCCCTGCAGATCAGCAATTGGGGTTTGCAGATGATCGGCCAGGGTTTTGTTGGCAAAGATGAGAGATGACTCGGAATCGAGAAGTACTATTATTTCGGTCATATTGTCGTTGATGGCATTGAGCAGATTAGTCTGCGCCTCAAGCTGACGGGATTTTACCAGAAGATCATGGGCTGCTTGACGTTCTTTGATGGAACTCCCATACCACCAGGCGGCAACCATCAGGGCTGAACTGAGCAGCAAGGCCAGCAGCAGTGAAATGAGCAGGAAGCGCTGATGACTTTGTGATTCGGCCAGGGCCTCTGCATAAGATATTTTCTGGATAAGAGTCATATGCACGGCAGGCAGTATTCTGCTGGTAAAAAGACTTTTCGTCCCGCTATAGTCATTGCCCTGACTGAATTTACCGGGATTGTGCAGGGCAAGTGATGCTACCAGATCTTCCGCATTGGCAGCGAGGCTCAGCGTCAAAGGTTTCGTGCCGTCAGCCAGAGGAGAGATATAGGTAATCAGATTGCCGTCCTGGCGTACCAGATAGGTTTCGGCAGTTTTTGTGGCCAGACTTTTAGTCGCCAGAATAGGAAATAGAGAGGTCGCGGCATTGTTATAGCCGTAAAGGATGGCGATGGGCCGCTGGGTATCGCTTTGTTTCTGCAAGGAAAAAACAGGGACCAGAAACCCTGCTGCAGGTTGTGAGTTTTCATTGAGCTGGATGTCGAAAAAGAGATGCTTTCCGGAAACAATGACTTTTTGCACCGCCTGCTGGAGACTGGCATCAGGAGAGGCAAAACCAGGAGTTGAGGTAATGATCCGGAAATCCGAGGTAAGAATAGCTAAGCCGTTATTAGCAATGAAGGCAACATTGGCCGGAGCCGGCATGGTAGTTTTCGGGTCATCATAAAAGCCTGACCTCTGACCTGTTGTCTGAATAAGGTTGCGCAGATAGGACAGCTGTACTGCTTCTGTTTCCCTGCTGGCTTCAAGGTTGATGAGAAGCTGTTCCACATAGAGCTGCAAAGATCCGTTTGCCGCAAGATCCTGTAAAACCGCAAATCTGCCGTCAACCCATTTCATGATATCTGCGGCACGACTGTCCGCCACCACAGAGAGGGTGATTTGCCAGTTATTCAGGTCTCTCTGCTCTTCGTAGCGGGTCAAGTAGAGGGCCGAGAAAATCCCGGAGACTATAACACAAATCAGGATGGCGGCACTGATCAGAAAAGGTTTCGTTTTCATTTTATTGTCTGGCATCGCTTTTAACATTTACATTCTGGGCAGATGTAACCACCACTTTTTCTCATTAATTGAGTACAGGGGAAGATAATGGGCTATCCTTTTATGGGAGACAACATTCTGGGTTTGATTATCAAGAATAAGGATGTCGTTGTTATACGAAACAGCAAGCACCGCATGGGCAATACGCAGGTTGGTATCCTGCAGAATGACGATGCGCACTGCGTTCGAATCAATGCCGAGCCAGCGAAGTGAGAAGAATTTGGTAATAGCATAATCCTCACAATCACCGCCATTATAGAGAAATTCCTTGGCAATGGCCCAGTAATCCTCCTGACCGTAATTTGCCATATCCAGAATGTAGCTTTTTTTATTGGCGTACAGGTTAACCGCATTGAGCTGTTCAAGAAGCGGTTTTGTTTTGATTGTTTCAAGAAAATGTATCCAGTTTTTTAAATGGCAGCGGTTGAAAAAGGTGTCTGAGCAGTTTCCCTCAGGTACGTCCTGGGTGATATGACGTTCCAGTACGGACAGCCACTGAGGCAGATAATTCAGACTCTGCTGGGGTTGGGCGGAATAGCCGAAAAGGTTGCTGAAATCGGTTGAGGCTGCTGTCTGGTGAGGTGAAAAAAGAAACGAGAGCAGGAAAAGATATGGCAGCAGCGTTTTTATTGTTTTCAAAAGAAATTTCCCGGATCAAAAGAGGGTAAGCGAAAAGAGATTGTAACAATTACAGCGGAAGGACGGGTCTTTGTCAAGGGAAAATAAGGTGTTAGGGGAGAGGCAGGGTAAAAGAGAAGACCGCGCCTCCCTCCTTTTTATTGTTTTCCATCCATACCTGTCCGCCGTGGCTTTCAACCAGCTGCCGGACAATTGCCAGGCCCAGGCCCGTACCGTTTTCCCGGGTGGTGAAAAAGGGTTCGAATATCTGGTCCATAAACTTTTCGGCGATGCCGGGGCCGTTGTCCGCCACCTGCAGCAGTGTTTTTTCCTGGCCATCCTCGGTTATCTCAGAGGCTGAAACGGTGATGGTTCCTCCGGTCTGATCCATGGCATTTCTGGCGTTTTCCATCAGGTTGACAATCATCTGTTTCACCTGACGTGCATCAGCCCAGCAATCGAGGTTTTCCGGAATCCTGGTTTTTACGGTGAAACGTTGATCCCAATTGCGGCCCTGGGCGAGGAGTTCACAGCTTTCCTGCACAATTCCGAAAATAGAAAGCCAGGATTTCTCCGGAGTAGCTGGTTTGGAAAACTGCAGGAATTGACTGATGGTTTCTTCCAGGCGATCACATTCCCTGACAATGATGGTCATGAGACTTCTTGCGGAGGTCCCCGGTTCGAAATCATTTTCCAGGACTTGGGCAGCGCCGGAGATTGCTGCCAGCGGGTTGCGGAATTCATGGGCGATGCCTGCCGCCATCTCACCGATTGCCGCCATTTTTTCTGCCTGCCGCACCTTTTCCTCCATTTTTTTGATAGTGCTGAGATCCTGCATGGTGTAAACACGGGCATTTTCCGAGTCGCCCGGCATGTTAAGCCGCGTCCATGAGTACCCCACCGGAATTTTTTCACCCCTCTTTTTTTTCAGATAGGTCATGGGGCGAATCGAGTAGGTTGTCGTGGTGCTGAGTTCCGGGAAGACCTTGTCGATTTTTCGTCCCAGGACATCAATGGCCGCATAGCCGGTAATGATACCTGCCGACCGGTTAAAGGAGGATATGCGGCCCTGGGAATCAACCGTGATGATGCCGGTGGCAATATCATCGAAAATCTGCTTGTAGAGCAGGGCCAGCCGGTCGAGGTCCTGGGATGTTTTGGAGAGTTCCGCTTCCGCCCTGTGCAGCCGTTCGGAGAGAATGGAGCTAAATATCGCCACCAGAAAAAAGGTGATGCCCTGGACGGAGAAGTAATGCATGGCCACATGGATACTGGTCGGCGGAATAATACCAATATGCAACAGGGTGGGTATAGGCATCAGAAATTCTGCCGCCAGAATTGCCGCATAGGAAAAGGTGGTTAAGGCGGCGAGCAGCAGGGCGCCTCGGCGGAAGAGCAGAATAGCGCTGCTGATGATGGGAAAGAAGTAAATGATGGTGAATATGGACTGGCTCCCGCCGGTGAAAAAAACCAGACAGCTGGTAAGCAGGCAGTCAATGATAATCTGCAGATAGGCGAAATACCGGTAGCAGGTGATAACCTTTAATAGTAAGGCCGAGAAAATGGTAAAGAGGTAGGTGCCGATAATGAAGTAAGCAATGTAGCGTATCGGCGGAATGATAATTTCATGTTCCTTGGTTTGCAGCAGAATGCTGATTCCCAGGAGAATGGTCAGGACAATTATTCGTAGAAAAAAAATCCACTGGATCTGATTTTTTAAAAAATAATCAACAGAGGTCGCAGATCTGGAAGCTCGACACAGCTTGTCAAATATCATAATGGATATTTCCGGTTATTGATAAGATGAGATTGTCCCTGTATGGGAGATATGAAAGTGAAGCAGACTTCTCCTTTTGTTGTGCTGAAAAAAAAGGGAAGAGATCAGAGAATATCGTATTTTTTTACTTTGTAGCGTATGGAACGGAAACTGATTTTCAGCAGTTCGGCAGCTTTCATTTTTGAATTGTCCGCTTTTTTCAGGGCCAGCTCAATCATCTTTTTTTCGAATATGCTTGTTGCCTTCTCAAGGCCAAGATCATAGAGTTCCTCTTCGCTCGTCATGGTAAAAATGGCATTTCCGGAGCTGTCTTGTTCTGGGGCGCTTCTACGCTGGGTTGATAAGGTGAGACTTTCAGGCAGAATGATATTAGAGGTAGAAAGGGCGACGCCTCTTTCAATGATATTTTCCAACTCCCTGACATTACCTGGGAAATCATAGTTCATGAGCACTTCCATGGCATATGATGAAAGCTGAGGGGCATCCTTTTCAAATGTTTTCGAATATTTTTTCAGGAAATGATCAACCAGTAGAGGGACATCTCCCTTTCTCTCCCGCAGGGGCGGCATGCGGATAGGAACAACGGCAAGGCGGTAAAAGAGATCCTCCCTGAAGCGTTTTTCCAGGATTTCCTGCTCCAGGTCGCGATTAGTGGCTGAAATGATGCGCACATTTACTTTGATTGTCTTGGTGTCGCCGACTCTTTTAAACTCTCTTTCCTGAAGCACCCGCAGCAGTTTGGTCTGGATAAGGGGGGTGAGCTCGCCGATTTCATCTAAAAAGGCGCTGCCGTTATTGGCCAGCTCAAAGAGCCCGATCTTGTTTGAGCTGGCTCCGGTAAATGATCCTTTCATGTGACCGAAAAGTTCGCTTTCAAACAGGGATTCAGGAATGGCATTGCAGGTGATGGGCACGAAATTGTTATGAGCCCCCCTGCTTTTCTGATGGATAGCCTGGGCCACCAGCTCTTTGCCGGTGCCGGACTCCCCTATAATCAACACATTGGCATGGGTCGGGGCAATGCGTTCAATCTGGTCAAATATGTTTCGCATCTCCGGACTGTCACCAATGATGTTGGTATAATCATGGCGTGCCGCGTCAGTGGAGTGTTTCGGATCAACGGCTTGGCCGGCAATGGCGGAAGTGATAATGGATTTTATTTCACTGAGCTTGAAGGGTTTGGTGATATAGTCATATGCCCCGTGCTTCATGGCCTGAACCGCATCTTCGGGCGAGGCAAAGGCGGTAATCATGATAAACGGCAGGTCTGGAGTCACCTTTTTGGCGGAATCAAGCAGTTCAAGGCCGCCCATGCCGGGCATTCTGATGTCTGAAATAACCAGATCAAACTCCTGCATTGCAATGGCTTTCAGGGCCTTTTCGCCATCCGAAGCCGTCACCGCCTGGTAGCCCTCTTTTTCAAGAAGTATTTTCAGGAACTCCCGCATGCTGAGTTCGTCATCTACGACAAGTATAGTGGACATATTTTACAAAAGTTAAATTTTACGTTAAGAAACAATATCTGATAAAGGTTAGCAGTTTTTGCAGTGTCTTACAAGACGGTCAAAGCGGCTTATTATTCATGGCGAAAAATTTTATTATTTTCGGAATACTGCTTATTGTCATCGGCCTGTTGTGGCCGGTGTTAAGCAAGCTCCCCTTGGGGCGTCTGCCTGGTGATATCGTGGTGCGCAGGGAGAATTTCAGTTTTTATTTTCCCCTGACCACGTCAATAGTTATCAGCCTGCTGCTCTCCTTGCTCTTCTGGTTTCTGCGCAAGTAATTCAGTCAGCAGATTGTCGACGAGCTGCCGGAGAGCGGCAAATGTCTCAGCCTGGTAGATTCTGTTGCGAATCTCCGCACCATGGCGCATTGCCTTGAAATATTTGCCGGCATGGTTGCGTATCTTGCCCAGAGCCCACTGCGGCGGACAGAATTGCTCAATGAGCTCCAGGTGGCGCATGAGGGCCTTTAAGCGAAGCTGGGGCGTTTCAGCAGGATTATCCTGGGCAAATACCCATGGTCTGCCGAGACAGCCCCTGCCGATCATCACCCCGTCGCAGCCAGTTTGTTTCATCATGGCAAGTCCCTTTTCGTAGGAGTTGATGTCGCCGTTGCCGATTACAGGAATACGGATACTTGCTTTGCTTTTCGCTATGACCCCCCAGTCAACCGTACCGGAAAAACCATCGCTCCAGGTCCTTGCATGGATGGTCACGGCCGAGGCTCCCTCCTCTTCGGCCATCCGGGCAAATTCTGGGGCATTGATGCTCTGGTGGGTCCAGCCGGACCTGAATTTAACCGTGACAGGCTTGGTTGAGTTGGCGCACACCTCGCGGATAATCTTCGCTGCCACGAGCGGGGATTTCATCAGGGCGGCTCCGGCGCCTTTTTTGGTAACCTTTTTTACCGGGCAGCCCATGTTGATGTCGATGCAGTCAATCGGTTGTTGGGAAAGCATTGCTGCCGCCTTGCCCATCATATCCGGTTCGCTGCCGAAGAGCTGCATGGAAATCGGCCTTTCCAGAGGGGTTGACTGGGTCATATCCCATGTTTTCTGCTGCTCATACATCAGCCCGTGGCAGCTGATCATTTCCGAAAAGACCAGGCCTGCGCCATATTCACGGCAAAGCAGGCGGAAGGGCAGGTCTGTGTAACCGGCAAGTGGCGCTAAAATAAAGGGATTTTCAATGGTCAGACCTGCAATTTGCAGTGGCTTTATTTTCATGGATTTTCTACTGGAGAGTTGGATTGGAACGTAGTATTATGCCCATCCTATTAAAAAGAGTCAATCTGCAACTTTCAATGAACCAGTCAACTGATCAACTGGAGATGTCATGACATTCAAATTAAACCCGAATAATGATCAACTGTCCACGGAAGAGTTACTACAGCTTGCCGATATGCGAAAACGGTGCGCCCGGCGCATCCTGCTGTCAACTTCCCTTGCCGCATCAGGCCATCCGGGCGGATCGCTTTCCAGCCTTGATCTGCTGCTCGTCACCTACGGCATTATGAGTCATAAACCAGCCGAGCCCCTGTGGCAAGACAGAGACCGGGTGGTTATGAGTATCGGCCATATTTCACCAGGGGTTTACAGCGTACTCTCCGAATATGGTTATTTTACGGAAGAGGACTTCCTGACCGGTTTCAGGCGGGCAGGTTCCGGCTTTCCCGGCCATGTTGAAAAGATTGTTCCCGGGGTGGAATGGGATACCGGCAACCTCGGCCAGGGCCTGTCCACCGGGGTAGGCATGGCCATGGCATTAAAGCTCAAAGGGTCAAGCCAGAAGGTAATTGTTTATATGGGTGACGGCGATCTGCAGAAAGGGCAGGCGGCCGAGGCGATGCGCTTTGCCCATAAATACAAACTGAATAACCTGATGGTGATCGTTGACCGCAACCATCTGCAGATATGCGGCAGTACGGAAGAGATCATGCCGAGCAACATCCGCGGACTTTTTGCCTCCTGCGGCTGGAATGTGGACATTCTTGACGACGGCCATGATTACAATAAAGTCTTCAAAAAATTGTCAGCTGTCTATAACGGCATAGCCGCTAACCCGGAATTTCCCACGGTGATCATTGCCAATACCATCATGGGCAAGGGCATCTCTTTTATGGAGAATTTGGCCAAATATCACGGCTCTCCCTTGAAAATTGATCAACTTGACCAGGCCTTTATCGAGCTTGGCGTGGAAAATGATTTTGACAAATGGGCCAAACTTCGTACCCAGCCCGTTTCCACGTCAACCCGGATCGAAAACAAGATTTGTTATCCAAAGCTTGAAGACGGAGCAGCCGTTATCTACGATGCTGACAAAAAGACCGATTGCCGGTCTGCCTATGGTACGGCACTCCATGAACTGGCCAAGGCCAATAATATCCCGGGCAAGGCTCCTAAAATTGTCGGCATATCCTGTGATCTGGAAGGATCGGTTAAAATGGGCGATTTTCGCAAGCATATGCCCGAGTCTTTTCTTGAATGCGGTATTCAGGAGCATCATGCTGCAACCATGGCCGGAGCCATCAGTCGGGAGGGTATGGCCGCCTTTTTCAGCACCTTTGGCGTATTTGCCGTATCAGAGGTCTATAACCAGAACAGGCTCAACGATATCAATCATACCAATATCAAGGTGGTGGCCACCCATCTCGGTCTTGATGTCGGGGAAGACGGTCCGACCCATCAGGGAATAGACTATATCGGACTTATGCGTAATTACTTCAATTTCCAGGTGGTTATTCCTGCAGATCCGAACCAGACCGACAGAGTTATCCGTCACGTTGCCACCACAAGCGGCAATCATTTTGTCGGTATGGGGCGGTCAAAAATGGGTATGGTGCTGGCAGAAGATGGGACTCCGTTTTTCGGCAGCGGCTACACCTTTACCCCCGGCAAGGGTGACTGGGTCCGTCGGGGTGCTGCCGGCACCATCATTTCTTACGGAGCTGTCAGTCCCAGTGTGATGGAGGCATGGAAGCTGCTGAAGGAAGAAGGCATAGACGTGTCCGTTCTGCTGGTGGCATCCATTGTGCCCTTTGATAAACAGAGTGTCATCGATGCAGTTGACAACGGCGGACCCATTCTGACTGTTGAAGACCACCATGTTGATACAGGTGTCGGCGCTATCGTTGCCACCATTCTTGCTGATGCGGGATTAAGCTGCCGGTTCAAACGGCTTGGGGTGACCCATTACGGGTCATCGGGGAAACCTGCTGATCTCTATGCCGAGCAGGGACTTGATGCTCAAGGAATTGTTGCGGCTTTCAAGGGGCTTTTGTAAAAAAAACAGGAGTCGGAAAACGTTTCGTTAGTTGCGGGCCGGATTCATGGTGAAATGAATCTGGCCCGTATCTTTTTAATCGTCAACTTTTATTTCACCGGGGATATCTGCCTTTGCACCTTTTTTCGCAGAGAACCTGTTGAAGAGATTCACATAGATGTTTTCCGCGATGTTATCGGCAACCTCCCGTAAAGCCTCCCGTTTGTTCATCTCCAGGTCTGCAGCACTTCCTCCCGCACTGTAGGATTCATACCAGTCGGCATCTTTCCTTTTCAGAATAATCGCACCTGTTTTGGTATTTTTTACCTCAACGCTGTAAGTGATTTCAGCCCTGAGTTCAACCGCCCGGTCAAATGTTCCATAGGAAAGGCCGGGGAGATGGACGGATTCGATAATGCCGCTTAACATATAGTCGGCCTGTTCAGGTGTTCGGGCCATGGAAAAATGCGGGGATTTTTTCAGCCATCTGACCAATGATTGTTTGACTTCGCTCTGGAAACCCAGTTCGCTTGTTTTATTTTGCCACATATCCACAAAGATGGTGAGAGTGCCTTGCTTATTAACCCCTTCGGAATCGTCTGAATGAACATAAGGGTTTGAATAGCCACAGGCGGAAAGGGACATCATCAGCGCCAGAAAGAGGGCGAAGAGCATGGACGGATTTTGTGATGTGACCGGTTTTGTTTTTTTCATTTTCTCTGTGATACTCGTCATGATACGACAATGTTTACCAGTTTGTTTTTGACCACAACGATTTTTCTGATTGTTTTCCCGTTAATAAATTTTTGTACCTTATCATCATTTAGGGTCATTTCTTTCAGGTTCTCTTCATCGCAATCAACTTCAACCTGCAATCTGCTGCGAACTTTACCATTGACCTGGACTATCAGGGTAATGCTGTCTTCCTTGGCTGCCTCGGGGTCAAATGCAGGCCAGGGAGTATGGGACAGATTGGTGTCATGTCCCAAACGCTGCCAGAGTTCTTCGCAAAAATGAGGGACCATGGGGCATAAAAGCAGGATAATTGCCTCAACCGACTCTTTGATCACCTCGTTCTGCGGTTTTTCCGCGGAATTCTCCCCGTAGAGATTATACAGGGTATTGGTCAGTTCCATGACGGCGCTGATGGCGGTGTTGAAATGGAATTTGCCGTTGATGTCATTGCCCACCTTGCTGATGGTCTGGTGGGTCTTGCGGTGCAATTCGCGGCTGGCATTACTTAGATCAGGGGGGATAACGCTCTTTGCCGTATTCAGCATATCCATATTGTCGTGCACCAAACGGTAAACCCTGTTTAAGAAGCGATAGGCCCCTTCAACTCCCTGGTCACTCCATTCAAGATCTCTTTCAGGAGGAGCGGCAAAAAGGCTGAAGAGTCTTACCGTATCCGCCCCATATTTTTTGATGAGCACATCCGGATCTACAACATTCCCTTTGGATTTGGACATCTTTGTGCCGTCTTTGATTACCATGCCCTGGGTCAACAGGTTGGTAAACGGTTCATCAATGGACAGGTAGCCGAGGTCCCGCATGATTTTGGTAAAGAAGCGGGCATACAGGAGATGCAGAATGGCATGTTCAACGCCGCCGATGTATTGATCCACCGGCAGCCAGTGATCCGCCGCCTCTTTATCCAGAGGACCTTCGGTGAAGTCTGGGCAGGTATAGCGGGCAAAGTACCATGAGGACTCAACAAATGTATCCATGGTGTCGGTTTCACGACGTCCGGCCCCGCCGCACTTGGGGCAGGTTGTCCTGTAAAAACTTTCCAGATCGTGCAGTGGCGATTTGCCTGTTTTTTCAATGGTCACATCAGGTGGAAGGGTGACAGGAAGATCTTTTTCAGCAACAGGCTGCACCCCGCATTGCTCACAGTATATGATCGGAATAGGTGCTCCCCAGTATCTCTGCCTGGAAATTCCCCAGTCACGCAACCGGTAGGTCGTCTGCTCTTTGCCGAACCCGTTCTCTGCGGCAAACTGGGTGATGCTGCTTTTTGCTTCATCCGATTGTAGACCGGTGAACCGGCCGGAGTCCACCAGGATGCCCGGGCCTTCTTGGGCGGCGCTCATGGTAGATCCGTTCAGCGTTTCTCCGGCAGGCTGGATAACCACCTTGATCGGCAAATCATATTGTCGGGCAAACTCGAAATCCCTCTGATCATGGGCCGGAACGGCCATGACCGCTCCTGTGCCGTATTCCGCCAAGACAAAATTAGCGGCAAAGACCGGCAGCTTTGCCCCGGTAAAAGGATTGACAGCATAAAGACCGGTGAAGAGACCTTCCTTGGCCAGTTCATCCTCGGGGTTCTGGCGCTGTCTGGCAATGCGTGTTTTTTCGGCAAAGGCAGCGAGTTCTGTTTTACGTCCTGTTCCTGCGCAGAGTTCCTGGATGAACTTATGATCAGGAGCGATGGACATAAAGGTGGCCCCGAAGATCGTGTCAGGCCTGGTGGTGAAAACGGTTATCTTTTTATCTGAACCATCAATGGCGAAATCAATCTCGGCACCAGTGCTTTTGCCTATCCAGTTGCGCTGCATGGTAAGCACCTTTTCAGGCCAGCCCTGCAACTCATCACATCCGGCGAGCAATTCCTCGGTATAGGCGGTGATTTTGAAAAACCAGCCGTTCATCTCCCGGGGCATGACGTTTTCATCGCACCTCCAGCAGCAGCCGTCGATAACCTGTTCATTAGCCAGTACGGTTTGACAGGTTTCACACCAGTTAACGATGGTAACTTTCGGGTAAACCAGACCCTTTTCATAGAGTTTGATAAAAAACAGCTGTTCCCACCGATAATATTCCGGTTTACAGGTGGCGATCTCACGGCCCCAATCATAACTGAGGCCCATGCCCTGCAACTGTTTCTTCATGTAATCGATATTTTCATAGGTCCATTTTGCCGGATGGGTGTTGTGCTTGATGGCCGCATTTTCCGCAGGAAGACCAAAGGCGTCCCATCCCATGGGATGCAGAACATTATAGCCCTGCATTCTTTTAAAGCGGGCAACAACATCGCCTATGGAGTAATTGCGCACATGACCCATGTGGATACGGCCAGATGGGTATGGGAACATCTCCAGCAGGTAGTATTTTTTTGCATTGGAATCCGGAGCGACCTTGAAGGTTTTTTCCTGGCGCCATTTGTCCTGCCATTTTTTTTCAATGGCAGCAAAATCATAGATATCAGTATTCATTTTTCGTCTGGTTAATGTTTTTGATCGTCATAAATCAGTTTTCATATCCTGGCATATTCGGAGCCAGATTTTCAAAACTTGTATATTTGCCGAGGAAAGTGAGTTCAACGGTTCCCGTGGGCCCATTTCTCTGTTTGCCGATGATCAGCTCGGCAATGCCTCTTTTGGGATTGTCTTCGGCCTTGTTGTATACCTCATCCCTGTATATAAAGCAGATCAAATCCGCATCCTGTTCTATGGCACCTGACTCTCGCAGATCGGACAACTGAGGGCGCTTGTTGGGTCGGCTTTCAAGACTTCTGTTCAACTGGGAAAGGGCAATAACAGGGATATCAAGTTCCTTGGCCATGGCTTTCAGGGATCTGGAAATCGTACTTATCTCCTGTTCCCTGCTGTCAGAGCGGCCACTCATGAGCTGCAGGTAGTCAACGACCACAAGGCCTATATCGTTTTCTGCTTTTAAACGTCGTGTCTTGGCTCTCATTTCGAGCACGGAAAGGGCAGGGGTGTCATCAATAAAAATTTTAGACTTGGACAGTTCACCGGCAGCCCTGGTCAATTTAGGCCAGTCATTATCTTTGATGAAACCGGTACGTAAATCGTTGGAATCAACCTTGCTGAGTGAGCAGAGAAGTCTGAGGCCCAGCTGAGCCTTGGACATTTCGAGGCTGAACACTCCGACAGAGGTGCCGTGTTGCAGGGCGGTATTCTGGACAATATTCATCGCCAGTGCCGTTTTTCCCATACTCGGCCGGCCGGCCAGGATAATGAGGTCTCCGGCCTGCAATCCTGCTGTCATCTTATCAAACTGATCAAACCCGGAGGGCACGCCGGTAATCAGCTCCTTGCGTTCGGCAAGGGCGGTTACGCGCTCAAAGGCCCTGGTGATGATTTTATTTAACGGCTCAAAACTTTGTGCGCTTTTATCCCGGGCAATTTCAAAAACAGTCTGCTCAACCTCGTCGAGAAGTTTTGCAATATCGTCCTGTTCTTCATAGCATCGTGAGGCGATGTCCGTGGTCGTTGCGATAAGTCTGCGTAGAATCGATTTTTCCCGGACAATTTTTGAATAATAAATAATATTTGAGGCAAGCGGAACAAGATCTGTCAAAGAGGCGAGGTAGGCGGGTCCACCTGCATCGGCAAGGGTGTTAGTGCTTTTCAGATAATTGCTGACAGTAATGAGATCCTGAGGTTCACTTTTTTCAAAGAGAGCCAGCATGGCGGTAAAAATTAATTTGTTGGCTTGAAAATAGAAATCCTCGGGTTGAAGAATATCAATGGTTTTCGGAAGAATTCCCTGCTGCTGAAGGATTGCTCCTAATACACACTGTTCAGCGTCCTTGTTGTGGGGTGGGATACGGTGAACTGGAGTGAAAGATTCTTGCGGTATCATCTTGTCGCAGTTTGGTCCGTTTGCTACTGAAAAAAAGAATGATATTAAATGAAAACAATGGCAGGAGATCTTTGCGTTCCAGAACAATCCGATAACCGAATAACCAGGCCTATGGCCTGGTTATTCGGTTATCTATGAGATTATTCAGCGCTGACTAAAGGTACAATTTCAACCTTGATTTCAGTAGTCATCTGATACCCTGTCTTGCATGGGACCATGGTAATGCCCAAGGTCTTAATCGGTTCGTCGAGCACGATTTTTCGTTTGTCGATGACAACTCCCAGGGAGGCAAGCTTATCGGCAATATCAGTGGAGGTAACGGAGCCGTACAGTTTATCTTCCTCGCCGACACGCTGTTCAATAACAACCGTGACCCCGGCGATTTTTTTGGAAAGCTCTTCCGCGGCATGGCGATCCTTTTCCTTGCGACTGGCTATGGTATTCATTTCCTGTTCAAGAATAGCCAGATTAGTTTTGGTGGCCAGAACAGCTTTGCCGCGAGGTATAAGATAGTTACGTCCGTAACCAGGCTTTACCTTAACAAGGTCACCTTCCTCACCTAAGGTATCAATAGTTTTCTTCAGTATTAATTCCATTTCTTAACCTTTTATTTTAGATGGAACGCATCAGTCAAAAAAACCATTCAGGTTGTTTCGTTCTGCGATTTTCGTAAATCAAACCAAACGTCAATCAAGCCGGCAATAGATAGAAAAATAATGCCATAGGCCTGGATAAGTATTAAAGAATAAACAAAAAATCTAAAAGCCCAGGGGACATTCCATTTGTTGAACAAACTAGTCAGAACCGCGAACCCCTGGAAGAAATAAACAACACCCATGACAAGCATGCAGTTTAAACTGATTTTGTTCAACAAGGGCAACGGCAGCATCAGAAAAACACCAGATGCAATCACAAGCCAGACAAGTTGATCGGGCAGTCGCCATTGACCATATGGTTGCCATGGACTGAGCCGGGCATCCTTTCTTTTTAAGAGCAGGTCCCCAAGCAAGAGATTGATCCACACTGTTATAAGCACTGTAATCAATAAAATTGCCGGGAATATTTCCGGAATAATAGTTCGTATCCGTTTAAAAGCAAGCTCAATCTGCGCTATCGTATCGGGTGCTATGTCTGTTGACTGTTGATACACCGCAAATGTTGCATCCATGGATGAATCTATCGTCGCAAGTATCTGTTTATAAGGATGAGTCTGCTCAACCATCCCGTAAAAGAGTGCACCTATGACCCAGATTGAGGTTAATACAATAGTGCCGGTCGTTCCGGCTTGTAGAACCGAGTGTTTGTTCCGGACAGCCCTAGCCAGAATATACGCTAAAGGCAGAAATAATACCGAAAAAACAAAGGCCTGCAGGATGCCGAGAAGCAAAGCTCCCAGCCCGGCTGCAAGAATCGATTTTATCAGTATTGAGTTTCCACGAATTTCTCCGTGTGTTACGAGTATATAAAAAGCAGGGAGAGGGACAAATATTCTCATCCAGCTCAACTCCCCGGTAATTGCTGGAACTAACAGAAAAGTGGCTAACAGTATTCCTTTCAGCAGTTCTTCAGGGAGAGCTCTTCCTGCCATAAAAATTATATTTGCGAACCTGTGTACGGCAACAAAGCTATATGCCGGGCACGTTTTATAGCTTCAGTGAGTTCCCTCTGATGTCTAGCGCAATTGCCATAGATGCGACGAGGAATTATTTTCCCTCTTTCGGTCAGGAAGCTTCTCAGTGCCTTTACATCTTTATAATCAATGACAAGTTCTTTATCCGCACAAAAGCGGCAGACTTTACGACGATGAAATATTCTTTTTTTTCTCATAATTGCCTCTCCTGTGTAGTTTATTCTTGTTCTTCGTCAAGATCGTTTTCAGTATCTTGCGTTTTAGCAGAAATGGAGCTTTTTACCGGCGTATTCGGATCATAAATTTCCTGCAGTTTGACTGTCATGAATTTTAATACATGGTCGTCAATTTTAAAAATACGTTCCATTTCGCTGACAGATGCAGGTACAGCAGCGAATTCCGTATAGATGTAATAACCCTGCTGGTGTTTTTTGATCGGATAGGCGAGTTTTTTCAGACCCCAGTTGTCTTCATTAATAATGGTTCCGCCATCGCCTTCAATGATGCCGGCAGTCTTTTGACAGATTGCCTTGATTTCATCCTCCCCAAGATTGGGGCTGATGATTGATATGGTTTCATATCTGCGCATTTGGTCCTCCTTGTGGACATTAATGGCCCTCTTCCGATGCCTCAGCAAGAGAGCAAGAAAGGACAATAAAAAATGCCTGTTTCACCATGAAACGAGCATAAATAAGTCGATTTTTTTAACATGCTCCGCATGGTGATGTCAAATGAAAACTGGCAATGGCGGGATCCCGGCCAAAAAACATTGATGATAAATTCAGCAGTATTCAGCTCATGGCGGTGAAATTTTCAAGTGTCAAGGGTGTTGTTTTGTTTTTGCCCAGAACTGAAGTTGCGATTCACTGTCCAGTTCGCCGATGGTAAGATTTTTGGCAGAAATTAATTCTTCCATCAGCTTGAAGCGCTTTATAAACCTGTTGGTGGCTCTTTTGAGGCACTCTTCGCTATTGATTTCACATTTTCTGCCTAAATTGACGAGTGAAAAAAGCAGGTCTCCCATATTTTTTTCAATCTCTTCCTTGTTTCCTTCCAAGGTATTGTCAGTCAGTATTTTGAAGTCATCGGACAACTTTTCAACTAATGACTGCATATCAGGCCAATCAAACCCGGTTCGAGCAGCACGGCTCGCGACCTTCTGGCCTCTTATCAGGGCAGGCAGTGATTTTGGTACATCAAGCTCATAAGTTTTATTATCCTTCTTGCTGTTTTCCTTTTCCTTTACCCTTGCCCAATTTTTACTCATTTCATCATACGATTCAAAGGTCTTCCCTGCAAAAACATGAGGATGACGGCGAATCATTTTGTCTATTATTGACTGCAGAACATCTTCAATTGAAAAAATGTCTCTTTCTTCATAAAGTTGATTGATGAATCCCAATTGAAAGAAAAGATCTCCCAGTTCCTCGCGTATCTGGTTCGGATCACCATTATCCATTGCTTCGCTGAGTTCATAAGTTTCCTCTATGAGATATGGTTTGAACGTCTGTACCGTCTGTTTCTGGTCCCACGGACAACCTTCCGGACTGCGAAGGAGAGCGATAATTTCAAGTAGTTCACAAAATTTCTTGCCGGTTTCGTCTGGGTTGCTCATGTCGTTATTTGTATTGCTCCTTAACCAACTGTAATGTCACTTTGTTTTTTGTACTGTTAATTTAAGCCACATAATGTATTCAATCCATTTGAAATATTGAGCAAATTTTAGCTCATGATTTGATAAGCTCAAATTAATTTTTTCTTATTACATTTTTTTTTAAAATTGCCTGACAATTTTCTTGAAAAATAAATCAGATAGGTATATATACGCAATATGTGCTTGTGAATATCACAAGTTTTATTCCACCATCAGGCAAAGAGGTAAAAAATGGAGCTCAAAAAAGAAAAAAAAATTGTCTATGAAAAACATAAGGATATAGCCCGTATCGATCAGGAGTCCAAACGAACCCATGGTTGGTATGTGCGTGTTCGGTATTATGGCAAAACACATTCCAAGTTTTTTTCGGATGGCAAATGCGGCGGAAGATATTCAAGTCTTCTTGCTGCACTCGCCTGGAGAGATGAGATTGAGTCTCGCATCGGCAAACTCCGGACCAACAAACACATTGTTACCGTAAGCAACACAACAACTGGCGTTGTTGGTGTTCGTTTAAATGATAAATTGCACCGTTATGAAGTCAGTTGGGTGAACGGTACAGGAAAGCAGGGGAAAACGTCGGTTTCCATCAAAAAGCACGGCAAAGATAAGGCTTTTAAAAGGGCCTGTGAGATCCGCAAACAAAAAGAAGCTGAGAGACTTTCCATATAATTATGACTGTCTCGTATTTATGCCCCTTGAGAGTAAAAAACATCTCGACAGCCTATAGCGCATGATAAGTTCCTGATTTATCGTCAGGAAAAATTAGATGAAGGGACGTTTTACCTTCAAGGGGCATAAATACGAAGTCATCTATATTTTTAGATGTGCTGTAAAATGTCTAGAGGTTGCTCAAGAAGAGCTTGAGCTCCACTTGCTCTCAGTTCTGCAGCGGTACGAAAACCCCAAAGAGCCCCTATGGCAAAAATGCCTGCGTTCTTGGCTGTCTCCATATCGGTATTGGTGTCTCCCAGGTAGAGAAATTGATTGCTTGGGAGATTCAGTGCTTTAATGATATGCAAAGCACTGGTTGGATCGGGTTTTTTGGGGATTTCTTTTTTTGCTCCTGCCACGATGTCGAATGAGCAGGAGTGAAAAAAGGCGGAAACCGTCAGTTGTGTCAAGGCGTCCGGCTTGTTGGAGAGAATATTCAGGCTGACGTTGCGTTCCGCCAGAACATGTAACATGTCATTTACACCTTTGTATGGGCAAGTTTTGTCCTGCCAGTGTGCCCCGTATTCTCGTTTCATTTCTTCAACGCAGCTATTTACTGTCTGCATGTTTTGACGAGTCTCGGGTAAAACACGCCTAGCCAGTATTTCGATCCCATCGCCAACGAAATATTTATATGCATCTGTCGGGTGAGTGGGGAAACCCATCCGCTCAAGTACACGGTTCATTGAGTCTGCCAAGTCCTCAAGGGTATTCAGCAGAGTGCCGTCCAAATCAAAAATAATCGCTTTAACAGTCATCTCATTTTTTTAGTGTACGTTTGTTTATTTTGTCTGGTTTTTTTTGCTGAACGGCGGGGCTTTTGGGTCACTTAGCAACAGGAAAAGAGCTGGACAAAGCCGTTTCGATTATTCGTCTTCCCACACCGAGTCTGGCTCTCAATTCGGATGGTTTGCATGGTTTGATAAGATAATCATCAGCCCCACCTTCCAGGGCAAGGACCTTTTCCTCATTTGATTTCCTGGCGCTGAACATAATTATGTACACATACGGCATCTGCGGCCGCATCCTCAGACGCTGACATATCTGTAAACCATTCAGCCCGGGAAGATTCCAGTCAAGTATGGCAAGACGTACATCTAGTTCATTCTCTAGAATACTGATTGCCACATCACCGTTAGCCGCCTCAATCGGAATATAGCCCCATTTGGTCAGGAAATTGGTCAATCCTTTGCGGACGACTGCATTGTCTTCGACAACGAGTACTTTGTGGGATATGATATCAGCCATGTTATGAGGACCTGATTCGCTTTGCTGAATTTGTATTTCTCTGCTGAGAATCTTTTTTTTGTGGGAATTTCTCTTTAAGTCAATCAGAGAAACTGAAAGAGGAAAATTTCTGAAAAACCGGTCTTAGATACAGGAAAATGAGGCTAGATTCATTTTGCTCTTGACTCAAAACTGTTAACGAACTATCTTTTTGCACTACTTAAGTTAAGTAAGTTGCCCTTGGAAAAATGTAAATTTTTACAAGGGTGCTTGTTTGACATGCCCCTGCGCAGCAGGGTTTAGTAATAAGTTTACCCCAGCATTGGCAAGTTGTATAGGAGAAATTCAAAATTGTTTCTAAGGAGGTTTGTACCATGTCTATTAGTGTAGTTGGCCACTCAAATCCAGATACTGATTCCGTTGCTGCAGCAATATCTTATGCAAATTTTTTGAAAGCCCAGGGCCAGGACGCTGTTGCCTGCATGCAGATCGATGCCGCTAACTTAAACCCTGAGAGCAAAACAGTTCTTGCCCGTTTTGGTCTGACCGCTCCCGAGCAGATCAGTGATGCTGAAGGCAAGAAAATTGCTCTGGTTGACCACAGCGATATTGCCCAGGCCCCTGCAAACATCATGAAAGCTGATCTGGTTGCCGTTGTTGACCATCACAAAATCGGCGACATCACCACCAACAATCCCATTTATTTCAATGCACAGCCTGTTGGCTGCACCTGCACCGTTTTAAATGAGATGTACAAAAACAGCGGCATCGCAATCCCCAAAAATATTGCCGGCATCATGCTTGCCGCAATTTTGAGCGACACCGTAAACTTCAAGTCACCCACCTGCACCCCTGCTGACAAAGTAGCGTGTGCTGATCTCGCCAAAGTTGCCGGCGTCAGCAACATGGACGAATTGTTCATGGAGATGCTCAAAGCCAAATCAGCCGTTGATGGCGTTCCGATAAAAGATCTTCTTTTCCGCGATTACAAAGATTTCGATATGAAGGGCAGCAAAGTTGGTGTTGGACAGCTCGAGCTTGCCACCCTTGATCAGGTTGCTCCTATGCGCGATGATCTTTATAAAGAAATGCAGCGTGTCAAGGCAGAGGGACGTCATTCAGTTCTTCTGATGCTTACCGACGTTGTCAAGGAAGGAACCGATCTGATGGTTGTTTCCGATGATCCTTCTATCATTGAGAAAGCTTTCAATTCCAAACTTTCAGGAAATTCAATGTGGATTGATGGCATGATGAGCCGCAAAAAACAAACCGTACCGAATCTGCAGAAAGCTTTCGGCTGCTAAGTTCAGTTATTATTAAATAAAAAAAGCCGTGCATCCTTATGGATGCGCGGCTTTTTTTATTTAAAGCTTGTCCGAAAATTAATTCTCGCATCTGTTTGGACAGCTTTGGTCGCTTCTTACTCAAGCAAAGGTAAGCCGGCCCTGCGAAATTTTTTGCAATCCTCAATGCTCCTGCTGGATTATCCCGCGAAGTAAATGCCATGGTGGCGCTCAATCGTTACAACAAAACCCGTCTCAAAAGGCGGGGTGGTTCCTGAAAAGTTTATTAACGAACAAGTTCTCAATTTGTTGCTCTCCTGTTAATGAACAAGTTTTTTATCCTGCTCGAAATGGAATGCTCCATCATGCTCAGTGCTATGGCACTGAAGACAGAGGTAGGCATCAGGGGCATCGTTAAGCTTTGCTTCTTCGGGATTTACCGAATGCGCCATACCCGGCCCATGACAGGTTTCACAGCCGACGTTGAGCAAGGAATCAGGAAGCGATAGGGCTGCTGATTGCTTTTTGTCAAGTATGGAAACACCGGTCACGTGGCAGGGAAGACATTGGACGTTGAATTGCTGTTTTTTCTCGACCAGGGTTTCATACGCATGGGCATGGTGTGTCCGTTGCCAGCGTTCTCCTATTTCATTATGGCATTTCATACAGGCCTGACTACCCACATAATCACTCAGGGTGCCATCGCTGCTCCCCCTTCTGCCAAGAGAATTAATTTTGTCCCTTGTTTTACTTATGATTTCATTCATGGCAGGATCGTCGTCAAGACTTGGTGCTATCGCTAAAAAGGTGTTATTATAGGTGGAACTTTCCGGTGACTGTTGCAACTGCTGATGCAAATCGTTGATTTCCTTTTCAATGGTTTTCATTCGTTCAATAAGCTTGTAATAAGCCTCGAGAGTCGCGGGAGTATCCTTATAGACAATTTGCGGGTCTCCTTGACTTTCCAGCTTTTTTATCTGCCATGTTAACCGGTCAAGCTCTTGTCTCTTCATGAGAGCTGTATCGGTTGTTTCATCTGTCCATTTACCGTTACTCTTCCAATCGATACGCAATTGACCTATGTATTTTCCCTGCTTTTCCACCTGGCAGACCAAGGTGTTGTTTGTCAGAACAGGATTCTGATTATGGGAGTACATCCCCGCCTGAATAATAATATGGATATGGGGAAATTCCCGGCTGATCAGTTCGTTTTCCATAGGAGATAAACTGGATAACAGGATGACAAGATCAGCCTGTTTGCTGATTTCTTTCATGATTTTTGGCAGCAGATCCTGCCAGGGAAGGATGAGGTAGTTCTCGCGTTCCTGGGGTTCATTCGCCGCGCCGCTTCCTGAGAGGCCGATAATGGCTATGCGCACTCCTGCCTTTTTCTTAATGATAAAAGGGGTGAAAAGAGGTTTTTTGTTTTGCAAATCAATGACGTTGGCACTGAGCCAGGTGAATTTAGATTTTTTCTGTAATTGCTTTAAGAACTCCACCCCTCCGGCAAGATCAATTCTGGAGATCCCAACAGCCTCATAACCAAGGATATTATAGGCTTCCACGATACCGGCGGCATTAATTTTTGCCAGGTCAAGATGATGGCCCGGGGAAAATTTGCTTTTGTTAAACAAGACTGCTCCCGCGTCAAGAAACAGAGCATGGTCCTCTTTGGCATCGAGTTGCTGAAATAAGGTTTTTCTTTTGGACAGACCGCCCAGTTGTTTGGCCTTTCAACCGCAAGGTTCGGTTGCGCCATGCACATCATTTGAGTAAAAAAGGGTGATATCTCCTGTTGCCGGTGCGGCAAGAAGCGTTACAGGCAAGAAAAGGAGGAAAATGATGCAGATCAGGCGCAGGCAAGTAGTCATGGTTTTCTCCTTTAGGTGTTGGTCTTACGCTGTGAAAGGATTTGTCTCCACTTCGTCAATCGGTCTTTAATAATTGCTTCGTGCCCTCTGTTTGAGGGCTCGTAATAGTGTGCACCACTGAGCTCCTCCGGGAGATGATCCTGGTCGACAAGAGCAGAGGGGGAGTTGTGGGCATACTGGTAACCTTTGCCGTAACCCAGCTCTTTCATGAGTTTGGTCGGGGCATTACGGATGTGCAGCGGCACGGGCAGGCTGCCGGTCCGTTCGATATCCTGCATAACCTTGTTGTAAGCGGCATATGTTGCATTACTTTTCGGTGCTGTGGCAAGATAGATTACCGCCTGGGCGATGGCCAGTTCTCCTTCCGGAGAGCCGAGCATATGGTATGATTCTCTGGCATTCAAGGCAGCCGTTAATGCCTGCGGATCGGCATTGCCGATGTCCTCCGAGGCAAAACGGATCAGGCGTCGTGCTATGTAGAGGGGATCCTCGCCGGAGCGCAGCATGCGAACGAGCCAGTACAGCGAACCATCGGGATCGCTGTCACGCAGGCTTTTATGCAGAGCGGAAATAAGGTTGTAATGTTCTTCCCCTGTGGCGTCATAACGCAGGCTGTTTCTCTGGAATGCATCTTTCATCATCTCAAGAGAAACGATTCTTGAGTCGTTTTTGTCCGGAACGGCAAGAGAAGCAGTGATTTCCATGCTGTTGAGAAGTCTTCGTGCGTCGCCGTCTGCCATGGCTATGAGGTGTTCAATGGCCTGTTCTTCAAAATGAAGATGCAACTCGCCCAGGCCATTATTTGGGTCCCGCAGAGCGCGATGAAAAATCTGCTCAAGATCCTGCGGCGTCAGAGGAGATAGGGTGAGCACGCGGCAGCGGGAGAGTAAGGGGGCCACGATCTGAAATGACGGGTTTTCCGTTGTGGCCCCGATCAAGGTGAGTAGCCCGCTTTCGACATGGGGGAGAAAAGCGTCCTGCTGACTCTTGTTAAAGCGGTGTATTTCGTCGACAAAGAGAATCGTTGTCGCCCCGGTGAGTTGCATCTGCCGTGCTTCATCGATAATCTGCCTGATTTCCTTTACACCTGCCAACACTGCCGAGAAAAAGATGAAATGGGATCCGGTGGATCTGGCGAGAATTCTTGCCAGGGTGGTTTTCCCGGTGCCGGGAGGCCCCCAGAGAAGCAGGGAGGGGAGATGGTTTTCATCAAGCAGACGCCAGAGAATTTTCCCTTCACCGAGCAGATGGGCCTGTCCGACAAAGTCCTCTAACTGCTGCGGCCGCATTCTTTCAGCCAGGGGTTTTCTGTCGGTTGTCGTCCCTTTCATTTTGCCTTGGAAAAAAGTAACATAAGCCGGTCCGCCATGCGTTCAGATGAAAAAACAAGGGATTCCAGATCAAGATAATCAAGAACGTTTTTATCGAAAAGGATTTTTATCTTGGCATCAAAACCATCCTCAGGTTCTTCGTCCCAGAAGAGGAGCTGCTGAGGCAGGTGTGGCAGGACCGGGATGATTGCTGAGGCAGTGGCTGAGGTTCCCGTGGCTGGTTTGCCTCCCAGTTGCGCGCACAACGATAGTATCGTGTCGCGTGATTGACCTGCAAAAAGTTGCGCCAGACGATTCTCACAGTAGGTGGCCAGGGTTTTTATCTTGGAGATCGAATTGGGCAGACTTTCAAGACCCGTCCAGATCCCGCTCGGAGGGTCGGCTCCACCTGAATAGACATAATTATATAAGAGAATCTGATCCCGGGGATCTTCCGGTTCCTTGCCGTTGATCAGTAGCTGTGATTTGCTGAGTAAAACGCTCTGACCGAGATAGGGAAAGGTGAGAGCGTCATTTGCGTCCGGAGATAATGACAGCCCGAGTGGAGCGGCAATTGTGGGGAAATCGAGATCGCTGATTTTGTCCTGCAGGTGCCGGATCAGTTCCAGATCATGCTTTTCGGCCATTTTATCAAGAGAGGTGCTGTCCTTTTCTGCCAATGTCAGCCCGTCGAGATTGATATAAGGACATTTCTGCGGATCTTCGCCGCTTCTGGCAACATTGGCTGCAAAGGCCAGGCACGCCTGATATCCGCATTCGCCGCAGTTAGATTTCGGTGTTCGTTTCAGCACATCAAGCGGATTCATCATCTCAAAGCACCATTTTGATGGAGGAGTGCTGCCGCAGGACGGTGAAAAAAAAGTTCCGTGCCTCTTCAGAATGCACCGTTACTTCAAGATTAAATGATATATATTTCCCCTTGCTGCTCGAATTGGAAAAGGTGAGGGTGTGTTCGGAATCCGCAAAGATTTCCTTTACCGCAGAGATCAACGCATCTTTTTCCGTGCCTATGATTTTGTAAAGCCACACGCAGGGGTAGGCAATTTCAAGTTTTTGGTCGATATGTTTCATGTAAAAGAATATGCTGCAATAGTGGTCAATGTTAAAATAAGACCGTTTTGCGAATTTAAACATATAATAGGTAAAATACAACAGATGAAATGGTTGTCGGACAGACAAAAATGACGTTGAAAGCCAGAGTAATGCGAAAAATCAGCAGGTTAAGCCTTGCAAAAAGTTGCATGTTTTACTGAGTTTGAAGACTTGGCCTGGCAAATCCAGCTGAGAGAACCGGCACACTACTTAAATATTTTACAGCAGTTAAAGGTGCACACGTATGGGAGAAAAAGTTCACGTCACATTTGAGCCGGTTCAGCGGGCGGTTGAGTGCGAGAAGGGGGAGATTCTCATTGATGTTGCCCGCCGGGTAGGGATACATATCAACGCGTCCTGCGGCGGCAGCGGTGTGTGTGGAAAATGCCGGATTCAGATCGAACATGGCAGGGTGGCAGGAGAAAAGAGTGAGAAGATAAGCAGCAGTGATTTCGACAAGGGGGTGCGGCTCGCCTGTTCCTCCACTGTCACGGAGAATGTGACTGTGCGTATACCCCTTTCATCCTCCATGCAGAAAGGAGGGTTGTCTGATGGCGTGATCGGCCGCCATCGGGCCCTTGAGCATCATTTTGATATAGAGGAGTTGCGCAGGGAGGGTATATTTTTTCCACCGGTTGAAAAAGTTGCCCTTGAGCTTCCCCCAACCTCCCTCACGGACAATATGGCGGATGCCGGTCGTATCGTTCAGGGCCTGAAAAATCAGTATGACGAACATGGATTGATCATCAGCCTTGCCGTCCTCCGTAAAATCAGAAAGGCCTTGCGGGAGAAGGATTTCAACGTCACCGTCACCTTGGCCCGGCCCGTCCATCCGAGCGGCAAAACCCATGTGGTCAATATCCAATCAGGAAACTGGGTCAACCGGATTTTCGGAATCGCGGTGGATATCGGCACAACCACGGTCTGGGGCCAACTCATCGATCTCCATACCGGCAGGATTCTCGCCAATGCCGGAGATTATAATGGCCAGATCAGCTATGGGGAGGATGTGATTTCCCGCATCATCTATGCGGAAAAACCCAAAGGTGCTGAGCTGATGCAGGAACTTGTGGTGACCACCATCAACAAAATCATTGCCAGGCTGCTTGTCGAGGCGGATATTGATCGGGATGAAATCGATTCGATTACCATTGCCGCCAACACCACCATGACCCATCTTTTCCTTTCCCTGGAGCCGCATAATATACGACGTGCCCCCTATGTGCCGGTGAGCACCTTCTTCCCGCCCATCAGGGCGACCGACCTTGGCCTGCAACTGAGCAGTCATGCCATTGCTCTTCTCTATCCCGCCATTTCAAGTTATGTGGGTGGAGATATTGTGGCAGGTGTCATGGGTTCTGGCATGTACCGCACAAACAAGTTGACCCTGTATATCGATATCGGCACCAACGCCGAGATAGTCATCGGCAGCAGGGAATGGCTGGTATGTGCAGCGTGTTCCGCCGGGCCGGCCTTTGAAGGTGGGGGAATTACCTTCGGCATGCGCGCGGCCGATGGGGCGATTACGGATTTCGGTATTGATCCCGGCACATTTGAGCCGATGAATATCACCATCGGCAGAAAGCCGCCTGTGGGCATATGCGGTTCGGGCCTGCTCATTATTGTCGCCGCCCTTTTTGAAAAGGGGATAATTGACCAGCGGGGCAGGTTTAGACGTGATGTTGCTACCCCTCGCATCCGCGAAGGCAAGAGCGGTTTTGAATATGTCCTGGTCTGGCAGGATGAAGCCGGCATTGACTCGGATATTGCCATCAATGAAGTTGATATCAGCAACTTTATTCGGGCCAAGGCAGCAATTTATGCCGGGGTGAAAACACTTATCGAAGAGGTCGGGCTCTCTGTTTCAGATCTGGAACAGATCATTCTGGCCGGCGCCTTTGGTTCCTATATCGATCTTGACAGCGCCATGACCGTGGGACTGTTGCCCGAGTTTGATCCGGGCAGGGTTCTTTATGTGGGTAACGGGTCGCTCATGGGAGCCCGCATGAGCGAGTTGAGTAATCATATCCGGCAGGATGTGGTTGAAGTTGTCCAGAGGATGACCAGCTTTGAACTTTCCGAGGTGGCAAATTTCAAAGAGCAATACGTGGCATCACTTTTTCTGCCCCACACGGATATCAGCCTTTTCCCCAAAATTGGCATGCGGTTAAATAATGGCGAATCGGTTGACAAGAGTTGATCTATGACGAGTAAAAAAAATAAAGAAAAATCAGACTCTTTTTTGCCGACAAACGCTGCCGAGATGCGTTTGCGCGGCTGGGATGAGGTGGATATCATTCTGGTTACAGGGGATGCCTATGTGGATCATCCCGCCTTTGGTGTTGCCCTGATCGGCAGACTTCTTGAGGCTAGCGGCTTCCGGGTGGCCATTCTGTCTCAGCCCCGCTACGATTCCCCCCAGGCTTTCAAGCAGTTCGGCCCGCCTCGCCTGTTCTGGGGCATAACAGCAGGCAATCTTGATTCCATAGTGGCCAATTATTCCGGCAACGCCAAGGTGCGTGACGTTGATCAATATTCGCCGGGCGGGAATCCCTACTTCGGTGAATTGCGCACAAAAAGTGAGCGGCGCAGGCCGGATCGCGCCACCATCAGGTATGCCAATCTGGCTAGAAATGCCTATGGGACTATCCCTATCATTCTCGGCGGCCTGGAGGCCTCGCTACGGCGCTTTGTCCACTATGATTATCAGCAGGGGAAATTGCGGGCCTCGGTCCTCACCGACGCCAAAGCTGATCTGCTCGTCTACGGCATGGGGGAAAGGGCGGTTGTGGAGGCGGCGAAAAGGCTTGCAGTCGGCCGTGATCTGGCGGGCATAGCCGGCACCTGCCAGCGGTTGACCGATGCGCAGCAGCAAAGTATTGCCGGTGAGGGACATGCTTTTCTGCCCTCGCTAGCGGAAATTGAGCAGGACAGAGAGGCTTATTTAAGCGCCGAGCTTCTGATCGATAGACATGCCCGCTCTCTCAGTCGGGATATACTTCTGCAGAAGCAACAGGCGATGTGGGTGGTGCAGCATCCCCCGGCAGAGCCTCTTTCCACTGCGGAAATGGACAGCCTCTACGGCCTGCCTTTTACCCGCAAAACCCATCCTGCCGCCGGTGACGTGCCGGCGTATCGCATGATCTGTCACTCGGTAACCATTGTCAGGGGATGCTTCGGCAATTGCTCGTTCTGTGCGATCTCCAGGCATCAGGGACCTGTCATTACCTCAAGAAGCGAAGATTCCGTTGTTGCTGAGGTGGGGCAGATTACCCGCATGGATGATTTCCGGGGCACGATAAGTGATCTTGGCGGTCCGACCGCTAATTTGTACGGGACTGGCTGCAGGAGCAAAGCATGCAGTCGCCATGATTGTCTGCATGAGGGGGTATGCCGTCATCTTGCCATTGATGAAGGACCATTGATAAGCCTGCTCGACAGAGTGCGCCATATCGATAAGGTCAAGAACGTCTTTGTCTCCTCAGGCCTGCGCATGGAGCTTCTGCTGAAAACCCCGCGTCTGCTGAAAAAATTATTGACTGACCACACACCCGGGGCCATGAAAATAGCTCCGGAACATACCGTCGCCCAAGTTTTGAGGTTGATGCACAAGCATGGCCCGGATATTTTACCCGCCTTTTTGGCATTGTGCCGGAAAATTGCCGGGGAAACCGGGAAAGAATTTATTTTTACTCCTTATTTTATCTCGGCCCATCCGGGATGCAGTCTCGATGATATGAAGTCACTTGCCAGGGATGTGCGCAAAATGGGGCTTACGGTGCGGCAATTCCAGGATTTTACTCCGACCCCGGGGACCATCTCAACGGCAATGTATGTCTGTGGACTTGATCGATACAATCACAAACCTATATATGTTGCCTATAATGCAAAAGAACGCATGCAGCAGCGGCATGTTCTTGCAGAAATGAAATAATTTTTTCATATATGGATTTTTTTAAGGAAACTCTCTTGATTGGTTGTTGTGGGTTCTATATAAATATTCCCTTTAATTGTCTTGACATAGCTTTATGTGCCATTGTATTTAACCATATGACTCGGTCGGATTTCTTTCTACTTCCCCAGTATTCCGTTCTCTTCTATAAAGAGATTTATCTCCCTTAGATTAAGGATAATCAGCGTGGAGCACCCAGGAAAGAATAGCAATAGTATACTCGTCGGTATTGATCTTGGCACATCACGAACGGCTGTGATGACAAACAGGGGTTATAAAGATATCATCCGTTCCATCGTCGGCTATCCCAAGGATGTAATCGGCCTGAAGCTTGTCGGCAAAAACCAGGTCTTTGGAGACGAGGCCCTGAAACACCATTCCGCCCTCACACTTTATTGCCCTTTGGAAGACGGGGTTATCCATGAGGCAAGCAAAAACGATTATAATGCTGCCTATGAACTGATGAAGCACGTTATTGGGCAGGCACGGCAGGGAAGCACAGACGATGTCTGCGGAGTGATTGGCGTTCCTGCCCGGGCATCCATCATCAATAAAGAGCTCCTGCTGAAAATTTCCCAGGATCTGATGTCTGTTTCCATCGTGGTTTCAGAACCATTCATGGTTGCTTATTCACTGGACAAACTCAATAACTCAATTATTATTGATATCGGTGCCGGTACTGTAGATATCTGTGGAATGAAGGGAACCATCCCTTCCCCTAAGGACCAGGTTACTCTTCTGAAAGCCGGGGATTATGTAGATGAAAGACTTGAGTCCCTGATCCAGCAGCATTATCCGGACGTGCAGGTCACCCAGAACTTTCTGCGGCTCATTAAAGAGCAATACGGATTTGTCGGTGAACCAGACGCGCCGGTTAAGGTGAGCATGCGTATAGGCGGTAAACCTGTGGAACTGGACATCACCGAAGATCTGCAACTGGTCTGTGAAAGTATTGTCCCCGATATTGTTGAGCATCTGGAAACCATTATCAGGGGATTTGACCCTGAGGACCAGCAGCAGGCTCTGTTGAACATCTATCTTGCCGGTGGAGGCTCAAAAATCCGGGGCATTGACTCCTTTATAGCTGCACAGCTTCATGAGTATGGAGACGTGCGGGTAACCTGTGTGGCCGATTCTGACTACATCGGCAGTTCCGGCGCCTTGAAAATGGCAACGGAAGTGCCGCCGGAACTGTGGGATCAGGTTGGTTTCTTAAGTTAACAAAGAGTATCATATGGATTTTTTTATCTGGTTTTTATTCCTTGCTTTAGGTGCAGCGATCGGCAGCGGAACCACCGCTTATCTTCTGCGCAACAGAGGCAAACAGGAAAGCGAACAAACGAAAAACGGCTACGAAGAACAGGTGAATTCTTTGAACAGTCAGCTTCGTGATGTCAAGGCGAAAATGGAAAGTGTCCGTGACGAAAGCAAACGCTACTGGGATGAGTTGCAGTTTGAAAAGAAACAACGCCAGGAAGCTGAGGAAAAAATAAAAGTAATTCCCGGGCTTGAATCCATGCTGCAGGAGAAAAAGCATCAGGTTGCAGAGATGCTTGAAGAGAATACTGGATTAAAAAAATCACTGGCCGAAGTTGAAAAGGAACTCGTTGATGAACGCCGGTCTTTTCATGACAGCCTTATCTTTGTCCAGGGTAGCCATTATCTGCCGGCCGTCGTCGTGCGGAACATGATGCGCCAGCAGGATAGTTCCGATAAATCGCCTAAATAAGACGGGTCAACGCATGGTGTGTGACTCTGAATTTGCGTTTTTTTGTTTTGCCGCTTCACTGTCGGAGAATTTAATTTCAATAAGGTAATCATATATGGAAATCCAGCCACAGAACACTCGGGAAACAGTGCATCATATGCAGAATCAGCTTCTTGTCGGCATTGACCTGGGTACGTGCCGCACAGCGGTGATGTCCAACCGTGGTGCCCGTATTATGGTCAGATCCGTTGTTGGCTATCCCAAGGATGTCATCAGTGAAAGGATGGTCGGCAAGGGACCGATTATCGGCCAGGACGCCATCAGGAAACGCAGTTTCCTTGATCTCTGCTATCCTTTGGCTGATGGGGTCATCCGCGAGGCCAGCGAACGGGACTATGATGCCGCCTATGAGCTGATAAAGTACGTTGTCGATATGGCAAAACAAGGGACTGAATCTCCGGTGAGCGGCATTATCGGGGTGCCGGCCCGAGCCTCGATCATGAACAAGGAACTTTTACTTGATATCGCCAAAGAGGTCATGTCTGTCGCTCTTGTTGTTTCAGAGCCTTTCATGGTGGCCTATCAGCTTGGCAAGTTGAGTAACTGTATCGTGATTGATATCGGCGCCGGCACGGTCGACATCTGCGGCATGAAAGGAACCGTGCCCACTGCAGATGACCAGGTGACTTTTCTCAAAGGCGGTGATTTTATCGATGAGCGGCTGCAGGCCTCCATTGCCCGGCATTATCCTGGAGTGCAGATCACCGAGTCTGTTGCCTGCTCGATCAAGGAAGCCCATGCCTTTGTCGGCGAGGTTCAGGCGCCGGTGATAGCCAAACTGCGTATGGAAGGCAAACCGGTTGAGTTTGATGTTACGGAAGATGTGAGCGCTGTGTGTGAAATTATTGTTCCTGACATTGTTGAACAGCTTGAGACCCTGATTATGAAATTTGATCCTGAAGACCAGGAAGAGACGCTGAAAAATATTATTCTCGCCGGAGGTGGATCCCGGATAAGAGGGCTTGACCGGATGATTGCCCATCAGATGAAGGAATATGGTGAGGTTATTGTCACCGGTGTTGATGACCCGGAATTTATCGGCAGTGCCGGGGCCTTGAAGCTTGCCACTGAGATTCCCTCCGAGAAATGGCCTGAAATAGGGGTGATGTTTGGAGGGGATTAACCGGGAAATCTGCCAGGGAAGTTTCGTTGTTTCCATATAAAGTTTCCCTGCGGTTTGGGAAACTTTTTTTGTCTGCAGTGTGTGTGTTGTCAGCAATTTTTCAAGGTTCCTCCAGTAAATGAATGAGTTAATAAATGATCAGGTTGGCGAAATGAAGAAAAAAATACTTGTAGCTGTTGATGGTTCTTATTGTTCACTTCATGAAATCCATTACTTAAGTAAACTATTCGGTGAACATGGCGATATTTCCATTCATCTGATTACTATTGTTTCAGGTTCCCTGCCTCCCAGTTCGGAATGGCTGGACGAAGAGGATAAAATGAACATGCTCTCTTCTGAGGCGAGAAAAAAAATCAACCTGACTAAAAAATATTTACGGGAAGAGACGGCATTTTTTATCCATCATGGCCTGAAAGAAGATCAAGTGACCTCTGATATACAGCTCTCCCGTTCAGGAGTTGCCAATGATCTCATTTTGGAAATGCAGAAGGGAACCTACGATGCCTTGGTAATCGCCAGAAGAGGGCTCGGCAAACTGCAGGAACTCGTCCTGGGAAGCGTCACTACCACAATTCTTGAAAAATGTTTCAATGTGCCGATCTGGATTATTGACGGAGAAATTGATTCCCGCCGGTTCCTGGTTCCGGTTGACGGTTCATGGAGAACCCTGAAGGCGGTAGACCATCTAGGTTTTATGCTTGCAAATGTTGAGGGCGCAGAGATTGCCCTGTTTCACTCTCTTTCATGGCTTACCCCTAAGAAATTACTCGGTTTAGACCAGTTCTGCGATATCTGGGGGAAACAGTGGTGTGATGAGCATCTCACCGGGCCTGATGCCATTTTCAGCGGTCCTGAACAGCTGTTACGTGAAAACGGCTTTGACATGACAAAGGTGATCAGGATAGAGGAAAGCAGGGGGCCGGTGGCGGCTCTTGATATCATCCTTGAGCTGCGCGATAACCAATATGGGACAATCGTCATGGGCAGGCGTGGGCCGGATGAACCCAAGGGGATTTTCGGCGGTGTGTCAGGCCAGGTGTTGCGCACAGTGAACGGCGTTGCCGTGTGGTTGGTGAATTAAACCATTGACTGCGGATTTTGCATTTGTTTCTTGCCATTTTTTTGTTGCTGTTGCCCGGCTCTGATAACAATTGATGAAATATGGCCTTTCTTCCAGCATGGAATACTCTCGTCTCACTGTTGAAGAAACATTGGCAAAACTTTCTGCAAGTGAACTTGGCCTGTCAACTCAGGAGATTGCAGACAGAAGAAGCAAATATGGCTTTAATCAATTAGCGAGCGAGGAGAAGCGGCACCCTCTTTTGCTTTTTGTTGATCAGTTCAAAAGTTTCATTATCTATATTCTGCTCTTTGCCGTAGTTTTTTCTCTGGCTATCGGTGAATATGTCGATTGTCTCATCATCCTCGCCATCCTGTTAGCCAATGCGCTCATCGGTTTTTTTCAGGAACTGTCCGCTGCCAGGTCTCTTGCCGCCTTAAAAAAACTCACTTCCGTCAAAACTACCGTTCTCAGGGATAATATGTGGGTAACCCTTGACTCACAAGAGCTTGTTCCCGGTGATATTATTTCCCTGCGTACAGGTGACAAGGTCCCGGCAGATGCCAGGTTGATCAATGAAGTGCGTCTGGCGCTTGACGAATCTTCCCTGACCGGCGAGAGCCTGCCTGTCCATAAAAAAAACTGTCGCCTGGAAAGCGAGGTGCAGCTTGGCGAACAAGTGAACATGCTTTTTGCTTCCACCTCCGTTGTTGCAGGCAGAGCCACGGCAATCGTCTGCACCACCGGCATGGATACCGAAATCGGCAAAATTACCCTGCTGGTGAAAGAGGCAAAAGAGGAGATGACTCCCCTGCAGCGAAAACTCGATATTTTCGGCCGAAAGCTCGGCTTTGCCATCATTGCCATCTGCCTGTTCATTCTGCTTGCCTCCTGTACCAAAGAGTTTCTTGCCCAGCACAGCCTCAGCCGGGAAATGTTTATTTCCCTGGCCTTTGTGGCGATCAGTCTGGCTGTTGCCGCCGTTCCCACTGCCCTGCCTGCTGTTGTCACCATTGCTTTGAGCATCGGGGTCAAGAGGTTGCTCAAACGCAAAGCCCTGGTCCGCAGATTGTCGTCGGTGGAGACCTTGGGGAGCTGCGATGTGATCTGTACGGATAAAACCGGGACACTGACCCAGAATGAAATGACCGTACGGCAAGCCTGGACTGTTGATGAAGAAGTTACTCTGGCAGGGGTCGGCTACAGGCCGGAGCCCCGTCTTGCCTCTTATGGAGATCCCCTGCTGTTTGCCGCAGGTACGATCTGCAACAATGCCTCACTGCGTCTGGAGGAGGATGAGTGGCGCATCCAGGGAGATCCTACCGAAGCTGCTTTGCTGGTCAGCGCGATGAAAGTCGGCTGCAACCCTGATTTCACGCGCCTTAACGAGTATCCCTTTGACTCGGAGCGCAAATGCATGAGTGTGCTTGTCAAACGAGATGATCGCCTGGTGATTTACACCAAAGGCGCCCCGGATGTCATCCTGCAAAAATGCACGCATATGCACAGGGGAGGTGCAACAATATCGCTGGGCGATAATTTTCGGCAGCGTATCATGGAGCAGAATGACCGCTACGCCGCCCAGGCCCTGCGCGTCCTCGCCTTTGCATACCGAACGATTGACAATTCCGAGGAGTTTGTGGAGGAAAATCTTATTTTCATCGGCCTGCAGGCAATGATCGATCCGCCCCGGGCGGAGGTGGTCGATGCTGTGCAAAAAACCTATCAAACAGGCATCAGGGTTATCATGATTACCGGTGATTATCCTGAAACAGCCAGGGCGATCGGCCAGGAAATCGGCATTCGCGGCAATGTTTTCACCGGCGAAGAACTTCAGCGGTTGGATGACAGCGAGTTGTGTGAGGCACTTGACAAAGGAACCAATATATTTGCCAGGGTAGTGCCTGAACATAAATTGCGCATTGTGCAGGCGTTGCAGGATTCAGGTCACATTGTGGCCATGACCGGAGACGGAGTAAATGATGCGCCTGCCTTAAAAAAGGCCAATATCGGCATTGCGGTGGGCAGCGGCACGGAGGTGGCCAAGGAGGCCGCGGATTTTGTGCTGCTTGATGACAGTTTCTCGAATATTGTCAGTGCAATAGAGGAGGGTAGGGGGTATCTATGACAATATCCAGAAATCCATCATGCTCCTGTTGTCAGGCAACCTGGGAGAGGTGCTGATCATCTTTCTGGCCGTAATCCTTGGCCTCAACCTCCCCTTGACAGCCATCATGCTTCTCTGGATCAACATGGTCACTGATGGAGACCCGGCACTCGCCTTCAGTGTTGATCATTACGGCAGGGATACCATGCTGCGCAACCCCAGGCCCAAAGAGGAGGGAATCCTGCCACGGTCGAAGCTCATGCTGATCACAGCTCTCGGCATTGTCGGCACCGCCATTGCCCTTTTACTCTTTTCACTTTATGGCGGCAGTTCCGGTGAAGAACTGGAACTTACCCTGGCGCGCACCATGGTTTTTAATTTTGTCGTGCTCTACGAAATGATTCTGGTTTTTGTCATCAGGCACGGCTATCAGGTTTCCTTCTTCTCCAACCGCTATATCTGGGCCTCCGTATTACTCAGTGCCCTGCTGCAGGCTGTTTTGATGTATACCCCCCCTGCAGGGATATTTCCAGGTTGCCCCCTTAAACGGCGAAGAACTTGCCGCATTGATGGTTGCCGGCTTCGGTTTCTATACCATGTTTATTCTGTTCTACTTCTTCAGAAAAAAAAATCAGCAACGTTCATTGATGTTCATATCTATATCTTTATAGGAAGATATACGCATATGTAGTTATAGGTAGATATACTTGTATTCTATTTGTTTGCAGCATTCCTACAGGAAACTTCAGTTGTTAAAAAAATGGTGAAATAACCACACAGTGTGATTAGTTCATCATTGCTTGTACCATATCACCATTATTTTTTTTGCGCTTATCAAATGAATATGTAGATTTTCTATCTAAATGTTTGTAATAAAATAGCAATATAATTGCTTGCACCTATCTTGCAATTGGATTAAATATTGCTTATAATATTTATAAAATGCTTGAAATGACCTGTTTTGAAAATTAATTGCTGTAACTACATATTTTTCAGTGAGGTGAAAGATGGACATGACTGATGAACAAAGGACGTATAAACGGTTCAAGGCACCGGTCGGGACGGTAATGTATACAGCCGACAGCATGAGACAGATAGTTGACATCGGCACCGGCGGGTTTTCTCTTAATCTCAAGCATCTCGACAGGGAAGTATTCGCGCAGAAGAAAACTGTTGATATCCTGCTGGGTGGCACTCTTTTACGAGAAGTACCTGTCACCGTCGCCTGGGATGATCAGGCCTCATCTCCCGGGAAAAATGCTGCCGCAAAGGAGAATGTTGTAGGGGTGAAATTTGAAAATCTGACCGAACAGCAAAGAACTCTGATCGATGATTTCATCTCACGGCATATAGCCGGTAATGCCTAAATTCAGACCTCCTGACCTCGGGAGATTTTGTCATGACACCAATTCGTAAATCAGGCGCATATTGTTGCCGGGGAACAGGGTCATGGTGTCATTCAGTTCGTTGCACAAATGCTGCACGATCTCGCCGCTGCTTCGATT
>JAHILF010000113.1 GCA_018897105.1 Pseudomonadota bacterium | reverse complement strand
TCAGGCCATCTTTGGCTGCGCCTCAATCGCAAAATCCTCGCCGGAGCACTGCTACGCCTGCGGTTTTGCTCAATCGGTGCAACCAAATCTTACCCAAATCCGGGCGCGATCCAGGTAAATTAACATTTTCCGAGTCCCTTACCATTTTTTCCTGTCCCGGGAGAATGACGACCAAAACCAGAATCTGCATAGAAAGCTGGAAGATCCTGAACCTTTTGTCTCGAAAACCAATTGAAATATTCCCGCCTTTCCCATGATCTTGCCACCACTGTTGAATGCCGAGGCTGAGGGCGGATCTGACACCAAAAATACTTTCTACCAAATCGTTGACCAAACAGACAAGCTGTGGTTTATCAGTAAATATAGGGTAATAGCGCAGTCTGTTCATTGTTGCCTGACCGTATCCTGGCGTGAAAGTCAATTGGCTGCAGCCCCTTCTCGATCCGGAGTTCATGCGAAATTACGTGACCCGCAGCGAAGGTCTGGGCGGCACGGCGCATAGGTACAACGAGGGAAGCGACGGACAGGGAACGTCATATGGATCGACAGTCGAACCCTTTGGTGAGTTATGGCCTAAATTTTCCTGAGCCACTCCGGTATCGGCGAATTTGAGGTCGTTGCCCTCAAGAACTGGCTTGCCCTCACCATCGTGGGCAAGCCCCAGAACGAGCACATGAATGGATACCTGTATGCCGGTGTTTGATCTGTTCATAAGTTACCGACGCGCGGATGCCCCGCGTGTGCGGCCGCTGGTGGAGCGCTTGCGCGGCTTGGGGGTTGCGGTCTGGATCGACCAGAGCGAGATTGAAGACTTTTCCGCCGTCACCGCCGCAATCAAAGAAGGTATCGCCCGGAGCAGGGCGGTGCTGGCATGGTACTCCGCCATCTATCCGCTTTCCCGCCCCTGCCAGTGGGAGCTCACCGCCGCCTATCTCGCCGCCCGGCAGGCGGGCGATCCTCGCCAGCGGGTACTCATCGTCAATCCCGAAACCAGCCCCGACCACATTGCCCTGCCCGAGCTGAGGGACCAGGAATACCTCACCCCCCCGGCCATTGAGGATCTAGCCGGTTATGATAAGCTCGCCCAAGGCATTGCTGACCAAGTGCGGACTCTGCCAGGCACACTCGGCGACATTCGGTCACTGGTGACCCCAGCGTGGTTTCCCAATGCGCCCACCGGCTCGGCGCGTTTCGTCGGCCGGTTGCGGCATATGTGGCAGATCCACGATGCGTTGTGGCAAGGTCAGACCGTCATCAGCCAGCTCAAACAGGGCACCGCCCTGGCGCAACTGGCAGGGGGCGGCGGCATGGGCAAGTCGCTGCTGGCCGAGGAATACGCCTTGCGTTACGGAGCCGCCTATCCCGGCGGCGTGTTCTGGCTCAGCGCCCGCACCACTGCCGAGAGCGGCGCGGCGGTCTGTCTTGACCAGATCGCCCAGCAGCGGGAACAACAGTGGCGCAACGTCGCTGCCTGGCTGGGCCTGGAGATCAAAGACAGGACACTGGTCGAGATCCAAGGCGCCTTGCACGCCTGTTTCGCCAACAAGAACCTGCCCTTCCTCTGGGTGATCGACGACGTACCGTCCCATGTTCCCATCAACGAGGAGCTGCGTCGGTGGTACGCCCCCCACCCGCTTGGCAAGACTATGCTCACCAGCCGCAGCCATGAATACGAGGCATTGGGTGGCATGGTCGAGGTGGGGGTGCTGGAACCGGCGGAAGCTCGCCGACTGTTGACCAGCCAACGCCCGCCCCGCGACGACGGCGAGTCTGCCGCGGTGGACGGCATCCTCGAGGCCCTCGGACGCCACGCCCTGGCGGTGGATGTTGCTGCCGCAAGTCTGAAGGAGGGATCGTATCCGGAGTTCCTCGTGGATCTCAAAATGCCGGATGAGGACGCCCTCGAGTTGGCCCGCGACCTGTCCGGTCAGTTACCCAACGGCCACGAGGCCAGCATCGCCGTTACCCTGTTGCAGAGCATCAATGCCGTGCGGGAAGAGACACGCGATTTCCTGCGCCTGGCCGCCGTATTGGCCTCCGCGCCTATTGCCAGGCGCCTGGTTGAATCGGTTTTTTCTAGAGCGGACAGCCTGGGTGAGTCAGAAGCTCGAACCCATGCCAAACGCGCCCTGCAGGAGGCCAAAGAGCAATCCCTGGCCGAGGCCACCGGCGATGCCGATTTCTCGGTGACCGTCCATGTCCTGGTCACGCGCACCATGCGCTTCCGCGATCAGCGCCCCGAGCGCAGGGCGGCCCTGCGTGCCGCGGCTGTCCAGACCCTTACCGGTGAATTGGCGGAGCATGCCGACGACATCCTCAAACACGCGGCCCTGGCAAACTGGATCGACCATGGGCGTTATCTCGTTGCAGGCCTGGGTGGTGACAGCGATCTGGAGACCGCCGATCTTGCCTTTTGGATCGCCCGTTTTGATGATGTGCGCGGGTCGTTTGGCGCCGCCTGTGTTCTTCACGAAAAGGTGCTGGAGATTCGCCGCCGGGCGCTGGGTGACAAACATCCGGACACGGTGGTGAGCATGAACAACCTGGCCCTGCTTCTGAAGACCACCAACCGGCTGACCGAGGCGGAGCCTTTGATGCGGCGTGCGCTGGCGATCGACGAAAAGAGCTACGGCGGGGACCATCCCAGGGTCGCCATCGACCTTAACAACCTGGCGCAGCTGCTGCAGGCCACCAACCGGCTGACCGAGGCGGAGCCTATGATGCGGCGTGCGCTGGCGATCGACGAAAAGAGCTACGGCGGGGACCATCCCAATGTGGCCCGCCACCTTAACAACCTGGCGCAGCTGCTGCAGGCCACCAACCGGCTGACCGAGGCGGAGCCTTTGATGCGGCGTGCGCTGGCGATCGACGAAAAGAGCTACGGCGGGGACCATCCCAATGTCGCCCGCGACCTCAACAACCTGGCGGCGCTGCTACAGGCCACCAACCGGCTGACCGAGGCGGAGCCGCTGATGCGGCGTGCGTTGGCGATCAACGAAAAGAGCTACGGCGGGGACCATCCCGATGTCGCCATCGACCTCAACAACCTGGCGCAGCTGCTTAAGGCCACCAACCGGCTGACTGAGGCGGAGCCTTTGATGCGGCGTGCGCTGGCGATCGACGAAAAGAGCTACGGGGCGAACCATCCCGATGTCGCCCGCGACCTCAACAACCTGGCGCAGTTGTTGCAGGACACCAACCGTCTGACCGAGGCGGAGCCTATGATGCGGCGTGCGCTGGCGATCGACGAAAAGAGCTACGGCGGGGACCATCCCAAGGTCGCCCGCGACCTCAACAACCTGGCGCAGCTGCTTAAGGCCACCAACCGGCTGACCGAGGCGGAGCCTTTGATGCGGCGAGTGCTGGAAATCGTTTTGCGTTTCATGACAGCAACCGGCCATGAACACCCACATTTGGGTACGGCGGTTGGCAATTACGCTGAGTTATTGACAGCAATGGGTCACACCCAGGAAGAAGTCCGGTCAGCCTTGCATCAGGTCATGGAACCGTTCGGCTTGCTGTTGAGCGAATGAGCCTCAGTTGGAGTTGGCTGAAGCCGGAGTCTTGAGGTCATCGCCGCCAGCGGTCGCGCAGAAGGGCGAGTCGAATCGGGACCAGCGTTAGCAGCTCAAAAAGATAATCCCATCGGGCCGGGAAGTGTAGGGCGGAAGAGGGGATGTCTGAGATCGTAACGGAAGGATAGTTCTTTAAAAGCAGTGAGGGTGGCCCATATCAGGAGTCGCCCTGGTTGCCGCACCATGGGGGAGGAGGGAAGATGGAGTTGACAGTGGCACTCACCGGTGCTTTACCCGCCGTGATAATAGTGAGCGCAGTATTGACTGCGATAGTCTCGGTTTTTCTGCTGTGGCTTTACCGGCGTGCGGTGGTGCGGGCGATGAGTGGGCAAGCGGGCATTGCTGCAATCCCCAAGCAATCCGACTCCCCTGCAATTGCTGGGCAAAGCGGTGTCTCGCCCGTTCTGGCGATTATCGATGCATCATCGCGACCTGAATTAGCATCTCATGGGGGCGCCGCATACCGGCAGGCCAAGCATTCGCTTAACCGGAGCGCCGGTATTTACGCATTGGGCGGGTTGGTGTATGCCCTTGTCCTGACCTCGGCCTGGATGGTTACTGCCGGGGGCGGGTTCATTGTCCTGCGCTTTCTCCTGCTGCTGTCGTACTACAGCTGGCCGATGGTGCTGGCCATGGGGCTTCTCGTTCCGGGAAACAAGGTGCGTATTGTCACTGCCTACTTTGCCACTATCCTGGTCATCGCCTGTGTCACGCTGTTCCGCAATGCCGATCTCACCGTCGGCCAGGTGGCCTATCTCTGGCTCTTTGTGAACGGGCCGGGCTCGCTGCTACTGCTGGCCTTTTTGAATCGGCATGTACGTGCCGTTGGTCCATTGGTGCTCTCTTTCATGGTTGCTGCCGTCACGGGCGCCGTGATTGTCGTCAATATCGTTGGCAGCAGCGAAGGCCTGATGCGCGGGGTTGCCGGAGCCGGATTTGCGATCGGCCTGGAAGCTACAACAATTTTCGTTTTGCTCCACCTGGCCGGGTTTGCTCTCTTTGGCCTCCTGGGTTGGCCGCTGCTCCGGTGGCTCGGCCGCCGCTATCAGGACAAAAAGATGAGCGACCAATCGATAAGCCTCGCTGCGCTGTGGCTTCTCTTTGGCGTGCTGCATTCCTTCACCCTGGTCTTCGAAAACTGGATGTGGATCTTTACCGGGCCAGTGGCTTTTGTCGCATACAAACTTACGGTTCGCTGCGGTTTTTCTGTTCTTGCCGGACAACAGAGAACGGATGACCCTGGCAGCACTTTACTGTTGTTGCGGGTCTTTGCGTTGGGAAAAAAGAGTCAAAGACTTTTCGATGTGATCTCCAAGGTCTGGCTGCACAGCGGCAGTATCAGCCTCATTGCCGGGCCTGATCTGGTCACGGCCACGGTGGAACCGCACGAGTTTCTGGATTTCATCGGCGGCCGGCTGTCCCGCCAGTTCGTTCAAGGTGAGAAGGACCTGGTTCAGCGCGTCTCCCACCTGGACACGAAACCCGACCCGGACGGTCGTCACCGCGTGAATGAGTTCTTCTGCCGCGCCGACACATGGCAGATGGCCATGGAGCAGCTTGCCCAGAGATGTGATGCCGTACTCATGGACCTGCGGAGTTTTTCGAAAAGCAACCGGGGTTGTCTCTACGAACTCAGCCACCTGATGAACAGTATTCCCCTTGAGCGGGTTCTTTTGGTTATCGATGATTCAACGGATCAAGCTTTCCTTGAGATGACGGTGAGGGAGATCTGGCAGAACCTGGAGGTCACTTCGCCGAATGCGGCGTTGTCGCGTCCGGTAGTTCGTTGCTTTGCCGTAAAAGGGCATGACCCGCTGGAAATGGAAAAGCTGCTGCTCATGCTTTTTGGTGCTCGGGCCGCTGTTGCATGACAAATCTCAACATGCCTCTGAAAGCCTGGCAAGCCACAGTGCAGATGCGGGCAATCCGTGGCAACCGGGCTGCAATCAAGAATTGAAAGGAGTGCTATGTCGACTGATACATCTTACCGTGAATGGCTGAAACAGGATTACGGGAAACTGATCGATGCACTGCAACTTGACGATATGCAGAAACACTTCATGCGCTCGCGGTGGCTCGATCAGGTGCTGTGGATGGAATCGAAGTGTGAAAAAAACCAGCGCTGGTACTATATTCTGCGGTTGGTTGCCATTGTCGGCGGCGTGATTGTTCCCGCGCTGGTCAGTTTGAAACTCGGTGATGGCAAGGTGTCCTCGCTCATAAGCTGGCTCACCTTCGGCATCAGCCTGATGGTCGCCATCAGCGTGGCGGTCGAGGAGTTCTTCCACTTTGGCGAGCGCTGGCGGCATTATCGCCGCACGGTGGAGTTATTGAAAATTGAAGGCTGGCGTTTCTTTCAACTGGGGGAACCCTATCAGCAGTCCGCCACCCACGGCGCCGCTTACCCGCTTTTTGCCGGCAAGGTGGAGGAGATCATGCAGAGCGAGGTCGATGTGTTTATCTCGAAGGTGGTGCAGGCAAAGAAAGAGAAGGAAAATCAAGAGGCGGGTTAGCAGTATCGTTGGAGCAGTAGAAAAGGTGAAAAGATTGATAAAATACGGGCAGTTCTGGTTGATTTAAGTTTCCGGGACGCAATACATAACAGCCTCTCTCTCATAAGCAGGGTTAGGTCCGTTCATTGATCCCTGTTCATTGTTCAGTGGGAAAAGCGCCGCACAATTCTGGGGACGCCTTACTAAATTATTGACATTCCAGTTTGACATGCGATGAGCATTACCCCCTCTCATTGCCGTCCCGGAAACCGAGGAAGGTCAGTGGCGAGCCATTGGTGAGGCACATCGGCGTTATACCAGGTATATCAATTTGCAAAAGGGCTGGAAAGGGCATATCCGGCAGGGGCGGTTCGCCTCCTTGCCCGTGGACGAGCAGTATTTAATTGCAGCAGCCCGTAACTACTGGGGAGGATAAGCCTGTGAGTAAAATTTTTATTAGTTACGCAAGAGAGGATGAAGAGAAGGCTCAGACTATTGCCCAACAACTCGAAAAGGCCGGCAGGATAATCCTGATCGACCGGCGGATACCTGCTGGGGCGGAGTGGGCTCCGACACTGGAGAGCCAACTTAAAGAAGCCAGGTATGTTGTTGTGTTGTGGTCCCGGCACTCGGTAAATTCTTTCTGGGTTCGCTCGGAAGCGGCCGAAGGGCTCGAACAGAACAAACTCATCCCCGTCCTGCTCGATAAGGCCAACCTGCCTCGCATCTTTCGCAACATCCAAACCGATTCACTGGAGAACTGGGATGGCAACTCCTCGGCGCCCGAATTGAAACAATTTCTCGATAGACTTAAGGAAAATCTAATATCGCCGGTCTTCAGCGGACTTGAAAATGTTGCATCGGGGCAGGCAATAACAGCTGAAAATTTAACTCTTATTCACAGCAGTTGGCGGCGGCTGGATAAGGATGAAGAGCACTCCTGGCGTCCCATGTACCAGATCCACCTGATTCTGTATGGCAAGCCGGCGGTACTTGACCGGGTGCAATCAGTGACCTATCGGCTGCACGGCTACCCGGCGAATAGAATCGAACAACAGGGCGGCACCCGAGCTCAGAACTTCGAGCTGAAAGAACTGGCCTGGGGACAATCGTATATTCGCGCCGATGTTTTTATCATAGACCAGGCGGTTGGTCGTCCAAATCCACTACGTCTCTATCAGTTCGTCACCTTGCACGACAGCGGCCCTAGGCTTGCGACATTTTTTGATCGCGACTAAGCTAAATTATTGTAATGCCGTAAAAAAATGTTCGTCAATATGGCCAGAGTTGGGCTTAAAAGCAACTTTTTGGACATCAAAAGCATATTTTAACAAAAAACATTATGGCTCGCGCCAACAGACACTATATTCCAGGTAGAATCTGGCAGGTCGAACCGGATCCGGCATCCAGAAAATTCCCGGACAGCATAAACACCGGATTCCGGCTGAAAACATGCCGGAATGACGACAGGTGTCAACGACCTATAAACACAGATTTCAATGTCAATTGTTCATCGGGCACTGCCCCTCAGTGAATCGGCACAATCTTTTCGCCTTTGAGGCAGCATTTCTTGTACTTTTTACCGCTGCCGCACGGGCAGGGATCATTGCGGCCGATTTGAGTTGAATGAACCGGTCGGCCCAGGTGCTGAAGCTCATTAAGCCTGGCCTGCCGCTCCTTTTCAAGTTTTACCGCATGGTTCTGCAGCGCCTGGACCGCAGGCGGCAATAGGGAAAAAAGAGAAGCCCAGAAGTGAATATCCTCTTCTCCTGGCCCTGGAGCCGTCTCAAAAAGCTCGCCTGCGATTTCCGGCTCGGCAATGGCGGTGATGACTGCCATGCAGGCCATATTCTTTTTTCCTTCTTCATCATCCGCGAAGAGTGGAATTTCTTCCTGCAACCAGCATTCGGGCCGCAGCATGAGGGCTTTATGAAAACCGTATGCCCACTCCTCGGCCTCCTCCAGTTCCCAGCCGTTCGGATCAGCCATATTGTAGGGAAAGGCCAGCGTTCCGTTATGAAAGGCATCGGAGAACCTATTGTAAACCAGAAACAGCGTATCAAGGCTTGATTTCGCCTGTTTTTCCGATGCGAATTCCGGCATTTCTTCACCGACTATTGCCGTCAGCCATTCACTCGGCACGATCACTTCCGGGGTGATGGCAACACCGTAGAAAAATCCCAGCAGTTCTGTAAGCGATAAGTCGTCGGAATCCTTAGTAGCCGCCAGGGCAAGCAGTTGTTCGAGGTTCTTTTTTTCTTTTTCAGAGATCATAGATGTGTTTCTTTGCGAAATGGTTTTTTTTATTGTTCAAACTCGGGGTGAACAATATTGAATGACTTTCTCCCTCCGAGAGCTTTCATGTGACACTGCAATTTATTGGTTACTGAGCACGAGTCAATGAAAAACTGTACTGAATTTTCCTTTTAACACCGTTACAAGTGAATAAAACCTGAATTGAGCGTTTCAAATCAATGTCATTAACTTAAGCCTTTTCGCCGGTTGCCTGAGCCCAGGTTCGTCATTCCGGCGAAGGCCGGAATCCAGGTAGTTACGACAATTCTGGACCCCGGCCTTCGCCGGGGTGACGACGAGTGTAGTCAGTTTTT